>JACQCN010000415.1 GCA_016201575.1 Candidatus Rokuibacteriota bacterium
CGCGGCGCGCGCGCATCGCCAGGTTGCCGCGCTGGTTCCGGGCGCGGTGCTCGAACGCCACGATCTGACAAAATGCGAGCGGGGCTTACAGGACGGCTTCGTCACGGATGAAGGCCGACTGCCGGAGCGCCCGCTTTGCCTGGCGCCATCCCGCGGGAGGTTCGGAAGGGGGGCGGCGCCCCCATCCGAGGAAGCTCACAGGCCGAAGTGGCGGGCGATCACGGGGCCGTAGACGATCAGCAGCACCGCCATCATCCACAGCAGGGTGTTCAGGAGGAGCGCGCGGTCGTTGAGGAAGAGCTCGGAGGGGTTGCCGCCGAGCTGGTGGCGGTAGAGCAGGTAGAGATAGCGGAAGATCCCGTAGAGCACGAAGGGCAGCGTGGCCGGCAGCCAGTGCGTGTGGAACTTGGCCACGGTCTCGGGCGACATCGTGTACAGCGCGTAGGCCGTCACCGTCGAGGCCGTGACCACCGCGATCATCTGGTCGAGGAGCCCCGTGCTGTACTCGGCGAGGATCGGCCGGTGGCGCACGGCGTCGGCGTCGAGGGCGACGTACTCGTGGCGGCGCTTGCCGAGCGCGAGGAAGAGCGCGAGCAGGATCGTGCAGATGAGGAGCCAGCCCGAGATCTCGACGTCGATGGCCAGGGCCCCCGCCACCGCCCGCAGCACGAACCCGAACGACACCACGAGGACGTCGACGATCACCACGTGCTTGAGCCAGGCCGAGTAGGCGGCGAGGAGCACCGCGTAGGCCAGTGCCGCCAGCCCGAAGCCGGTCGAGAGCAGGAAGCCCAGGGCCAGGCAACCGCCGAGCAGGACGACGCCGATCCCGAGCGCGAGCCCCGCGGGAAGCGTCCCCGCGGCCACCGGCCGGAGCCGCTTCTTCGGATGCAGCCGGTCCCTGTCGCGGTCGGCGACGTCGTTGAACAGGTAGATCGCGCCGGACAGCCCGCAGAACAGCACGAAGGCCTCGAGGGCCGGCCACCACAGCGGGGTGAAGAGCTTCTGGGCGAAGACGAGCGCCGCGAAGACGAAGAGGTTCTTGACCCACTGCCGCGGCCGCAGCGAGACGACGGCGGCGGTCAGCAGCCCCACGTCAGGCGAGCGCCTGGCGCACCGCGCGGCTGACGGTCTCCACCTCGGCGTCGGTCAGCTCGGGGAAGCACGGCAGCGAGAGCACCTCGCGGGCGGCCTGCGCGGCAACGGGCCACGGGCCGCGGCCGGCGCCGGTCCGCTCGAAGAGCGGCTGCCCGGGGATCGGGAGCGGGTAGTGCGTGGTCGTGCCCACGCCCAGATCGGCGAGGGTTTTGGCCAGCGCGTCCCGCTGGGCCGCGCGCACCGTGAACTGGTGGTAGACGTGGCGGGCCGGCGGGCGCTCGACCGGCAGCGCCAGCGGAAGGTCCGCCAGCCGCGCCCGGTAGCCGTCGGCGATCCGCCGCCGCGCCTCGGTCCACGCGGGGAGCCGGCGCAGCTTCACGCGGAGCAGCGCGGCCTGCAGCTCGTCCAGGCGGCTGCACCAGCCCAGGCGCACGTGGCGGTACCGCTCGGTGGCGCCGTGATCGCGCAGCATCCGGAGCCGCTCGGCCAGGTCGTCGCGGCTGGTCAGGAGCATCCCGCCGTCGCCGCAGGCGGATGGCCGTAGAGGTGCACGGGGAGGATCGCCCGCGTGCGCGGCGTCAGCGCCCGCTCGACGGCGGCGGGGTCGATCGCGTACGTCTCGAGGTCGATGTCGGCGAAGACCGGAGTCGCCCCGGCGAGCAGGATCGTCGAGGCCGACGCGATGAAGGAGAAGGCCGTGGTGACGACCTCGTCGCCGGGGCCGATCTCCAGCGCGGCCAGCGCCAGGCGCAGCGCGTCCGTTCCCGAGCCCACGCCGATCCCGTGCCGGGCGCCGCTCAGCGCCGCCACCTCCGCCTCCAGCGCGCGCCCCTCCTCGCCCAGGACGAAGCGGCTCCCGTCGAGGACGCGCGCGGCCGCCTCCAGCAGCTCGTGGCGGAGCGCGGCGTGCTGGCGCCGGAGGTCGACCTGGGGGATCACTGGGTGAACCCGGTCTGGCCGCCGAGGGCCCCGAGGCCGAGCAGGTCGAGGCTGAAGCGGAACTCGTTGTCGGAGCCCGTCGTCTGGGCGCCGGAGGGCGCGAGGCTCGCCTTGGGCCGGTACACGTAGGTCAGGGCCAAAGCCCAGCACTGGAAGTGGATGTCGGCGCCCACGCGGTTCTCCACGGAGACGCCCTTGTCGGCGTCGAAGTCGCTGGAGCCGCGCAGGCTGAGGTACCGGGAGACGCGCCCCGTCGCCTCGGCCCGGTAGAACTCGATGTTCGAGTCGGCGTTGAACCGCGTGCCGATCGACGCCGTCACGTCGGGGAGCACCAGCCCGATGTCCGAGTTGACGCTCCGGATCGCGTCGTGCTTGTAGACGCTGTAGGCGGCGTCCGCGCGCAGGCGGACGTACTTGGTGGGATCGACGATCAGGTCCCCGGTGACGTTGCCGAAGGGCCGCCGGGCGTCCGACACGTCGGCGTTGAAGGTCTGCCCGAGCACGAAGCGCACCAGCTCCCACTTTACCGGGGTCTCGCCGGGCCCCGCGGGGGTCTTGGCGATGAGGCGGTTGGTCAGCGAGTAGCTGAAGGCGTTGGTCCGGGCGATCGCGTCGACGCCGTCCCACTGGGGCAGGCGGTCCTTGTTCACGCCGTCGAGGAACGTGTAGTTCACGCGCGGCTCGATCTGGTGGGCCATCCGGGCGATGCCCCAGGCGTCGACGTCGTAGATCCGCGACGCCCGCGCCTCCAGGTCGGCGCCGGCCTCGCCGAGCACGCGGGTCCGCAGCGTGTCCTGGGTCAGCGGCACCGGATAGTAATCGGTGTGGTCGTCGTTCAACGCCGTGCGCCCGGATCCGGAATGGACGCCGTCGGCGACGGAGAAGCGCAGGTAATGGCCGA
>JACQCN010000416.1 GCA_016201575.1 Candidatus Rokuibacteriota bacterium
CGTTCGTGAATAATGCAGGCTAGTAGGGCGCGTAGACGTCGGTGAAGATCTCCGGCAGCGACGGGTCGGGCGAGCGCTCGGCGAAGGCCACCGCGCCGTCGATCTCCGCGGCGATCGATCGGTCGATCTCGGCGACCGTCTCGGGTGTCAGGATCTTCGCCTCCGTCAGCTCCTTCCGGGCGAGGGCGATCGGGTCGCGCTTGCGCCACTCGACCTCCTCCTCGGCCGGACGGTAAGCCCGGGTGTCGGGCCGCATGGCGGAGTGCCCGTACCAGCGGTAGGTCTTGCACTCCAGGAAGGTCGGCCCGTGGCCCGCGCGCGCCCGCTCGAGCGCCTCGCGCGTGAACTTCCCCACCGTGCGCAGCTCGTTGCCCGGCACCTGGAAGCCCGGCATCCCGAAGCCCTGGGCCCGGTCGGCGAGCTTCTTGAGCGCGGTCATCTTCTCGGCGGGCGTGGAGAGCGCGTAGAGGTTGTTCTCGCAGACGAAGATGACGGGGAGCTTCCAGATGGCGGCCATGTTCATCGACTCGAACACGACGCCCTGGTTGATGGCGCCGTCGCCGAAGAAGCAGATCACGGCCTGCCCCGTCTTCTGCGTCTTGGCCGCCAGGGCGGCGCCGCCGGCGATGGGCGCGCCGCTGCCCACGATCCCGGTGCAGCCGATGATGTAGTGGTCGAGGTCGGCGATGTGCATCGAGCCGCCCTTGCCCTTGTTGGAGCCGGTCGCCTTGCCGAACAGCTCCGCCATCATCTCCGGCGTCCTCATGCCCTTGGCGATGCAGTGCCCGTGGCCGCGGTGGTTGGAGACGATGTAGTCGCGGGGCTCGAGCACGCCGCACACGCCCGCGGCCACAGCCTCCTGGCCGACCGAGGGGTGCGCGGTGCCCCGGATCTTGCCTTCCTTGAGCAGCGGCATGATCCGCTCCTCGAACTGGCGGATGCGGACCATGATCGTGTAGAGCTCGACCCACTTCTCGGCGGGCAGGCCGTCGAGGCCGTTCCCCTTGGCAGCCATCAGTCTGTCTCCTCGTGGGGGCGCGGCAGGGGACGCGACCGGCCGCTGAAAAAGGCCCATCTGCTTCGTTGGCGCGGGCGCTCCTCCCGGCGACGTCCGACCGACTCGGGCCGCGCCTCGCCGAGGGCGTTCAGCCGGCGCCCCTCAGCTCGGACGGCCACGCGCGTCGCGGTCGTCGCGATCAACTCGGGCCGCGCCTCGCGGCTATGCCGCTCAGCTCGAACGGCCTCGCCGCCGCGCATCTGGACCTTTTTGAGGGGCCTGGCGTTGTTCAGCATCCTGTAAGCGCCCCCGGGTTCAGCACGCACTCGGCGGCGGGCGTGCGCCCCTGCCGCACGGCGAGGATCGCGTCGATGGCGCGATCGGCCATCGACACCTCGGAAGACAAGTCTACACCGGCGACGTGAGGGCTCAGCAGCACGTTCTCGAGCGGGAAGAGCGGGGACGACAGGAGCGGCTCCCGCTCGAACACGTCGAGCCCGGCGCCGGCGATCCACCCGCCCGTCAGGGCCTCGTGAAGGGCCGCCTCGTCGACGAGCGTGCCCCGCGCCGTATTGACGAGGTAGGCCGTCGGCTTCATGAGCCGCAACCGCTCGCGGTTGATCAGGTGCCGGGTCTCGGGCGAGGCCGGGCAGTGCAGCGTGACGATGTCGGCCTCCGCGAGGAGCTTCTCGAGCGGCATCAGCTCGATCCCGTGCGCGCGGACGAAGGCCAGGTCGGGCGCGGGCTCGGTCGCGAGCACGCGGATGTCGAAGCCGCGGCAGCGCCGGGCGACGGCCTTGCCGATCCGTCCGAGCCCGACGACGCCGACCGTGGAGCGCCAGATCCCCGGCCGGAACTCCGTGCGCCACGCGCCCTGGGCGACCATTCGGGTGTTGGCGCGGAGGCCGCGCTGCAGCGCGCACATGAGGGCGAACGCGTAGTCCGCCACCGCCTCGTGGTTGCCGCCGACGGCCGTGCAGACCACGACCCCGTGGCGCGTCGCCGCCTCGACGTCGATGGCGTCGAAGCCGACGCCCCAGCGCGAGATCACGCGCAGCTCCGGGGCGCTCCGGAACACGCGCTCCGTGTAGGGCTCGCTGGCGGCGAAGGTGGCGAAGACGCCGGGAAGGGCCGCGATCAGCTCGTCCTCGGTGAGCTTGCCCTGCGCGCCGCGAACCTTCACGACCTCGAGGCCGGCGGCCCCGAGCCGCTCGAGGTACGGCGCCTCGCGGTCGTAGATGTGGGGGACGGTGACGAGGACGCGATTGGCTGCCATCAGTCGATCTCCAGTCCGCCCGAGACGTTGACCCGGCCGCCGGTCACGTACCCGGCCGCCGGGCCCGCGAGCCAGAGCGCGGCCTGGGCCGCCTCCTCGGGCTCCGCGCGCCGGCCGAGCGGGATCGCCCGCGCGCGCTCCGCGTGCACCTCGGTGAAGTCGCGCCCGGCCAGCGCGGCCAGGGCGCCGTCCAGCCGCGCCGTCATCGGCGTCTCCATGCGCGCGCGAACAGCAATGCCGTCGCGCGCCCGAGCCCGCGTCCCGCCCCTGTCACGAGCGCGATCCGGCCGTCCAGCAGTCCCATGTGCCGCCCGCTCTTATCGCATCCCGGGGAGGGCGCGTCAAGAACCCGCCATCCGATCGCGGTCGGGCAGGCTCGCGTGCCAGTCGGGGCTGAAGAGGGTCTTGCCGCCCCACGACTCCTGGAACGGGTGCGCGAGGGCCGCCTGCTCGTTCAGCTCGACGCCGAGCCCTGGGCGGTCGGGCACCGCGATCTCGCCCTTCACGGCCCGCGGCGCCCCGGGCACGACTTCATCGATCCACTGCGCCTGCGTGAC
>JACQCN010000017.1 GCA_016201575.1 Candidatus Rokuibacteriota bacterium
CGACCATGCCGCCGCGCCGCTCGAGGTCGTCGCGCGTGCTCTCGGAGATGACGAGCACGGCGCGCGAGCAGCGCAGAACCGCGGGCACGTAGTGGCGGAAATAGTACTGCTGCCGCGGGTACTCTTCCGGGTAGAGGAGCGGCAGGAGGTCGTGCACCACCGTCACCTGAGGCATCGACGGCGCGAGCAGGCCCTCGGGCATCAGGTTCAAGACGAGGGCCGGGGCGAGCGCGCGCAGCCGGAGCCGGAACCCGGTCTGGATCCACACCAGGCGCCGCAGGTGCCCGAGGGCGCCGCGCTCGGGCCGGACCGAGGCCGGCGCCCGCCGCACGGCGCCGCGCGCGAGCGCGACGAGGTCCGGCCGCGAGGTGAACACCGTCAACCGCTCGCCGAGGTCGTCGAGGGCCCGGATCAGACTGAGGGCGTAGATCCCCAGGCCCGTGGGCCGCTCGCCGACGATGGCGGCGTTCACTGCGATCGACTCCCGGCCTGACACGCGGGGCATTATACGGTCGGGGGCGATAGGAGCTCGCGGTAGATCTCGTGCTGGGCGGCGGCGATCGCCTCGTGGGTGTAGCCGGCCCGCACGCGCTCGCGCCCACGGCGGGCGAGCATCGCGCGGACCGCGGGATCGCCGAGCAGCCACGCGAGCTGCCGGCCGAGCGCGGCGGCGTCGCCCTCCGGGAACATCAAGCCCGCGTCCCCGATCACCTCCGGGATCGCGCCCGAGGACGACCCGACCACGGGAACGCCCGCGGCCATCGCCTCGATCAGGACGTGGCCGAACTGCTCGGCCCACGCCGCCGTCGTCCGCGACGGCAGCACGAGCGCGTCGAGGCCACGCAGCCAGGCGGGAACGGCCGCGTGGTCGACGCCGCCGGCGAACACCGCCTTGCCAGGCGGCCAGCCGGCCACCCGTCGCTCCAGCTCCGCGCGCGCGGGGCCGTCGCCCACGACGAGCAGGCGCGCGTCGAGCGGCGCCAGCGCGTCCACGAGGAGGTCGACGCCCTTCTCCGGCACCAAGCGCCCGACGTAGCCGACCACAGGCGGCGCGAGGCCGGCGATCGGCTCCGGCCCGCCCTCGCGCGCGTAGCGCTCGGGGTCCACGCCGAACTGCGGCAGCACGCGCGTCCGCGCGACGGGCACGCCGCGCCGGAGCAGGCGCGCCCGCGCCTGCTGGCTCCCCGCGATCACGAACGCCGCGCGGCGCAGCACGACGCGCTCGATAGCCCTGGAGAGGAGCCGCCGGGGCCCCTCGAGGTTCTCCCAGGTGAAGACCACGATCCGCGCGCGGCGCGCCGCGAGGACGCACTGGAGGGCCGCCAGGCTCCAGGGCTCGAGCTCGGCGTGGACGATGTCGGGACGGGCCCGCCAGAGCTCGCGCATGCCGCCGCGGTAGACGTGGGCCCCGATGCGCCCGCTCCCGAGGACACGCGACGCGACGACTCGATACGGCGTCGGCGGCGGGGGAAGCGGCATGAGGCCGAAGGCGGTCCGCCACGCGGCAGGCGCGAGCAGCGTCAGGTCGAGATCAGGCAGCCGGGCAAGCGCGCGAAGCTTGTCCTGGTTGACGGCGGCGACGTAGGCGTGCGAGACGACCCAGACTCTCATCCCGCATGTCGGCCCGAGCGATACAGCGTCTCGTGCGCGGTGACCATCCGGTCCCACGAGTACCCGCACGCGTGGGCGCGGCACCGTTCCCGGATCGCCGGGTCGTCCGCCAAGCGCTCGAGCGCGCCCCGCACCGCCTCCGCGATCGCCCCGGGGCTCGCGTCGCGAGCGAGCCAGGCGGGCTCAAGCGGACCGAGCACGTCCACGGCGCCGCTCTCCGGTGTCGCCACCACCGGCGTGCCGCAGGCGAGCGCCTCGAGCGTGATCAGGCCGAACCCCTCGAGCGCGACGCTCGGCAGCACCACCACATCCGCGGCCTGGTAGTACCGGGGCAGGTCCTCCTCGGGGATGAACCCGGCGAAGTGCACCCGCTTGGCGACGCCGAGTCCGACTGCCGTCTCCTCCACGGCGGCCCTCAGCCATCCGCTCCCTCCGATCACGAGACTCGTGTCCGGCAGCGCGGCAAGCGCGTGGAGCAGCCCCTCGAGCCCCATTCGCGGCACCAGACGGCGGACGGTGAAGAGGAGCGTCCGATCATCGGGCAGGCCGAGCGAGCGCCTGGCGGCGCGGCGGTCCGCGGTCGGGCGGAAGCGCTCGAGGTCGACCCCGCCAGGAATGAGGACCGTGCGGGAGGCGTCGACCCCGTGAATCTCCTCGACCCGCCGCCGGCTGAAAGTCGACAGCACGACCACCCGCTCGCTCCGATTGACGGCCGCACGCTCGATGCGCCGGGCAAGCCCGGCCTTGGCGGGCGTCCAGAGCCAGCGGGTCCATCGCTTCGGCCAGGGCATGTTCCGCCGGCTGGCGGCGTCGTGGAGAAACTCGAGGTGCCACGGGCCATGGAACGTGTAGTGGAGCGGCCGGCCGCCGGCCCAGCTCGACGCCAGGCCGGACAGGCCATGGTGGGCGTGGATGGCGTCCGGCCGCCAGCCGCGCAGGATCTCCCGGATCGCGGCCTGCGCCGACCGGAGGCTCGACAGGTAGAGCGTCGCGAACGAGTGGAAGCGGTCCTCGTAGCGGGCGATCGCGATGCCGTCGATGCGCGACGCGCGCGGCAGGCTCCGCATCGTCCGCGGGACGACGATCCGCGTCTCGTGACCCCGGGCGGAGAGGCCGCGGGCCAGGTGCCAGATCACCCGCTCGCTTCCTCCCATCCGGTCCGGGAGCGTCGAGGTGGCGGCGAGAAGGACGCGCATCCGTCAGGACCGTCCTGGCGCGCGGCGGGACCACGCCGGCGCCACGAGCGCGAGCACGAGCCGCGCGTCGTCGCGCGACAGCGCGACGAGCATGAGCGCGTAGGCGGCCGTCCCGACGACCGCGCCCGCGACGAGGGAGGGCGCCGCGCCGGCGACCACGGAGCCCCGCACGATCGCGATGCAGCCGGCGGCGACGGCGCCGGCGACGAGCGTCCGGCCCGCGGAGGCGAGCACGGCGCCGGGCCCGAGACCCGGAAGCCGCGGCCGGATCGCCAGCAGCATCACGGCGAAGAGTGTCACGCCGCTCACCGACATCGCCAGCGGCAATCCCGGGAAGCCGAAGATCGCGGTCAGGAGCGACATCAGGACGATGTTCAGCACGATCACCGCAATCCCCGTCCACGCCATCCGCCGCACCTCCTGCAGCGCCTGGTAGGCCCGCGAGAGCACGTGGACCCCGGCCATCCCGCAGAGACCCGGCGCATAGCACGCGAGCGCCGTCGCCGTCAGCCTCGTGGAGTCGGCGGTGAAGGCGCCGCGCTGGAGCAGCACGCTGATGGCGGGCTCCGCCAGCGCGATCGCGAGCGCCGCCAGCGGCACCGTGAAGACGAGCGCGAGCCGGAGCGCACGTCGCAGCAGCGCTTCGAGCTGCGCCGTGTCATTCCGTGCCGCGTGGAGCGCCAGCGGTGGCAGCAGCATCGTGGCGGCGTTGAGCAGGAAGAGGTTCATCGGGAAGTTCAGCAGCCGGAAAGCATAGGTGAGCGCCGCCAGGCTGCCCTCCGGCAGCCGCGCCGCGAGGCCTCGCTCGACCATGATGTTGACGTAGTTCGCCCCGGACGCGAGCGCCAGCGGCAGCAGCGACGTCAGCACTCGACGGATCCGGGGCCCGGCGGGCTCTCCACCGCGCGGCACGCCCTGACGCGCGGCGATGGCAAGCGCGAGGATCGCGCCGAACAGGACGAGGCCGCCGACCATGCCCATCGCGACCGCCGGCGGCCCCAGGCGCCGGCCGAGGGCCACCACCGCGACCAGCGCGACGCCGTACCAGCAGAGCTGACGCAGGCTGGCGACGACGAACCGTCCGTGGGCCTGCAGCGCGCCGGCGAGGAGCACGGAGAGCGGGAGCAGCACGACCAGCGGCGCGAAGAGCCGCAGGAGCCCGGCGCCGATCTGCCGGACGGCAGCGCCCGGCGCCAGCAGTCCGGCGAGGCTCGACGAGGCGACGATGAGCCCGACCATGAGCAGGACGGTCCCGCCCGCCAGGAGGCCGAGGCTGGCGCGGAAGAAGCTTCCGGCCGCCGTCGCGCCGGCCTTCTGCTGCGCCTCGATGTAGTGCGGGACGAAGAGCGTCGAGACCCAGCCGACGATCTCGTTCGCCACGGCGATCACGACCGTCAGCGCGAGCGCGAGCGCGTCGGCCTCGACGCCGGTGCCGAAGCGGCCCGCCACGGCGATCTCGTAGGCCACCGCGCAGAGCTGCCCGGCCAGCGTGACCCCGACCGCTCCGGCGAAGGCGCGTCGCCGCCCGCTCACTCCGACTGACTCCGGCGTCCTCCTCTGGAGTGGTCCGCGTTCGTCCCCTTAGTCAGGCGGGCGAGGAGTGCGGGCCGGACAGGTGCACGAGCGCCGCCCCCATGATCCAGAAGATCGCGGCCACTTTCGAGTAGTCGAACAGGTTCTCGGTGAAGGCCTGCACGGCGAACGAGACGAGCCCGGCAAGGAGTCCGAGCAGCAGCAGCCGCCGTGCCGGGTCCGGGGCGCGGCCGACCCCCCTGATGCCCGCGATCAGGACGGATGCCAGCAGCGCGGCGAACGCCCCGAGCCCGAGGAGCCCGCGCTCGACGGCCGTCTGCAGGAACGAGCTGTGCGCCGAAAGCCCCTCGGTGGACTGGTGGTAGCTCTTCAGGAGATCCCCGAAGACCCGCTGTTCCAGTCGACTGGATTCCCGCGCATACCCCCCTTCCCCGAAGCCGAGCAGCGGGCGCTCGGCGATTGCGGCGAAGCCGATCCGATGGGCCGCGACCCGCACGGAGATCGAGTTCCACTCCGCCGCGAACTTGGCGATGCCCAGGCCCCCGGCGACGGTCGCCAGCCCCATCCACGTCACGAGCAAGCCGACCCGGGCGCGCGGCGACACCGCTGTCCTCGGCAGCAGCAGAGACGCCAGCGAAATGCCGGAAGCCAGGCCGACCCAGGCGCCGACCGAGTTGGAATACACGAGCACGACCGCCGTGAGCAGCGCGCCGGCGATCGCCGCGGCTCGCCGCTTCCCCTTCGCGACGAACGCCAGCGCGCCGAGGATCGGCGCCACGAGCACGAGATACCCGGCCAGGAAGTTCACGTGGCCGATCGTCGATCCGAGGATCGCCGAGCCGCCGACGCCTGCGTCCCGTGCTTGAAGTACAGGGGCACCCAGTGGCCGGAAGTCCACAGGAGGCGCTCGACGAGCCCCACCAGCGCGACGACCCCGCCCGTCAGTCCCCCGAGCGTCACGATCCGAAGCGGCAAGGTGCGCTCCGCGCGGAGGACGTCCATTGTCGCGAGAAACAGGCCAGCGTAGATCGCCTGCTTGACGACGCCCCATCCCTGGTCCACCGTGAACCCGCTCCGCACGGCTGACATCAGCACGACGGCGAGGAAGACCGCCCAGCATCGGATGACCGGGAGCCTCACCAGCTCGCCGGCCGCCGTCCGGCCGCGACGAAGGATCCAGACGCCGGCCACCGCCAGCAGCGCGACCTTGTCGGCGGAGATCGACTTCTGGGCGGGCCCGAGCCCCATTTCGACGGTGATGAGGGGCGCCACGGCGACCAGCGCAAGAAGCGCGAACGAGGGGCGGAACCAGGAGAGAACCGCGAACACGCCGCCGTACCAGACCGTGGTGGCGAGCGCGATGCCGGGCGAATCGTATCGGATGGCGGCCGCCACGCCGGCGGCCGAGATCACGAGCGCGAGACCGGCAACTGCCTCAATCGGCGGCAGCGTCAGGCGGCGGAGCGTCCCGACCCTGTCGATGTCGGCCCTTACTGCGCGCCGTCCGGGTGGCCCGGAACAGCCCTCACGCCCGCGGGGCTCCCACGCGGCTCCGCCAGTAATTCAGAAGATCGCGAAGCGTCTGCTCGAACGGGATGTTCGGCTGCCAGCCGACCGCGGCCCGGATCTTGCTGTTATCGCCGACGAGCGCCGGCACGTCCGAAGGCCGGAGCCGGGCCGGGTCCTGCCTGACCGTGATCGAGCGCGCGGGCGACTCCCCGAGGAGGAACTCGAGGACGTCCTGGATGGCCCACGCGCGCCCGCAGCACAGATTGTAGACTTCCCCCAGCTCGCCGTTCTCCAGCAGCTGCCAGTAGCCCCGGACGATGTCCCGCACGTCCGAGTAGTCCCGGCGCGCCTTCAGGTTCCCGACCGAGATCACCGGCTCGCAGCGCCCCGCCTCGATCTCGGCGATCTGCCGGGCGAAGTTCGAGGTCACGAAGACGTCGCCGCGCCGCGGCCCCTCGTGGTTGAAGGCGCGGGCTCTGATGATCGGCAGCCCGTAGCTCTTGAAGTATTGATAGCCCATCAGGTCCTGCGTCACCTTGCTCACCGCGTACGGCGAGAGAGGGCGCAGCGGATTCGTCTCCCGGATCGGCAGCTCGTCGTCGTAGACCAGGCCGTACTCCTCGCTGGAGCCGATCACCAGGAACCGCGGCGGCGGGCCCCCGTGGCTGCGGATCGCCTCGAGCAGATTCACCTGGCTGATCGTGTTCGTGATGAGCGTCTCCGCGGGGGTGTGCCAGGACGCGAGGACATAGCTTTGCGCCGCGAGGTGCACGACGAAGTCCGGGCTCGAGACCGAGATGAGGTGCTGGACGGACGACAGGTCTCGGAGGTCCGACTCGATGAGGTGGATCCGGTCCCGGACGTGGTCGATGTTCTCGGTCTTGCTCCGCCAGCGGGATGAGCCGTAGACCTCGACGCCTCGCGCGAGCGCGTACTCGGCGAGGTGACTTCCGACGAACCCGGTGATGCCGGTGATCAGGACTCGCATGGCGGTCGACGTCGACACCCGTTCCTTCGCGGTCGTCTAGCGAGACGGATGCGGCTTCGCGCGGGAGAACTCAATGACCTTCCGGAGCGTGGTGACCAGCTCGACCTGGGGGACGACTCCCACGATGGCGCGGAGCTTCGAGACGTCCGGGACGCGGCGCCGCGGATCCTCGAACCCCCCCTCGTACGCCTGCTCGTACGGCACGTAGACGATCTCCGACCGGCTGCCGGTCAGGTCCCTGACGAGCGCCGCCAGCTCGTTGATCGTGATTTCGCGACCCGTGCCGACGTTGAAGACCTCCCCGACCGCTTTCGGGTGGCGCGACGCGGCGATCGTCGCCGCGACGGCGTCCGCCACGTCGGTGAAGCTGCGGGACTGGTTGCCGTCGCCGTAGACCGTGATCGGCCGGCCCGCGAGGGCCTGCTGGACGAACCGGGGCACGACCATGCCGTACTGCCCGGTCTGGCGCGGGCCGATCGTGTTGAAGTATCGCATGATCACGACCGGCAGGCCGTGCGCCTTCCAGTACGCGAGCGCGAGGAACTCGTCGATGGCCTTCGAGCAGGCATAGCTCCAGCGGCTCTTCACCGTCGGGCCGAACACGCCGTCGTCGTCCTCGCGGAGCGGCACCTGGTCGTTCTTGCCGTAGACCTCCGACGTCGACGCGATCACGACCTTCTTCTGCCCCTTCGCGGCGCACCGCAGGACCCGGTCGGTCCCGAGGACGTTCGTCTCGATCGTCTCCACGGGCTTCTCGAGGATGAGGCGAACGCCGACAGCCGCGGCCAGGTGGTACACGACCTGGGCCTCGTCGACGAATTCCTGGAGGCGCTCGTCCTCGAGTATCGACCCCCAGTGGGTCAGCAACCGCGGCGAGCCGACGACGGCCCCGAGATTCTCCACCCGGCCGGTCGAGAGGTCGTCGATCACCATCACCTCGTGCCCCTCCGCGAGGAGGGTCTCGGTGAGATGCGAGCCGATGAAGCCGGCGCCGCCAGTGACAAGGGCTTTCATCCGCGGGCTCCTACAGTTTGACGATGACGTTCTCGCCGGCCGGCACGCCCTGTGTCGCGTTCCGGGTGTCGAAGACGAGTCGGCAGTGCGGGACGATCGAGTCCCACCTGAACAGCGAGTGATCGGTGTGGATCAGGACGCAGTCGGCCTCGCGCAGCGCGGCCGGAGTCAGGTCGACCGACCGCATGGCCGCGCCCCGCAGCGTGAGCTCGGGGACGTGCGGGTCGTGGTAGGACACGGCGGCGCCGTCCGCCGCGAGGATCTCCATCAGGCGGAGGGCCGAGGAGTTTCGCACGTCACCGACGTCGCGCTTGAAGGTCACGCCGAGGACGAGGACCCTGGCCCCGCAGATGGGCGTGCCGCGCGCGGCCAGCGCCCGGGCGGCCTTGTGCGCGGCGAAGTACGGCATGTTCGCGTTGACCTCGGCGGCGAGGTCGATGAAGTTCGTGTAGAAGTCGAATTCCTTGGCCTTCCACGACAGGTAGACGGGGTCGACCGGGATGCAGTGCCCGCCGACGCCCGGCCCGGGTTGAAAGCTCATGAAGCCGAACGGCTTCGTGCCGGCCGCCTCGACGACCTCCCAGATGTCGATCCGCATGCGGTCGCACAGCATCGCCAGCTCGTTCACGAGCGCGATGTTGACGTTGCGGAAGATGTTCTCCAGGAGCTTGGCCATCTCGGCCGCGCGCGGCGACGAGACCGGGAGCACCTTGATCACGATCGCCCGGTACAGGAGCGCCGCCAGCTTGCCGCACCGGACGGTGACGCCGCCGACCAGCTTCGGCGTGTTGGGGATCTGGTACAGGCGGTTGCCCGGATCGACGCGCTCGGGAGAGTAGGCGAGGCAGAAGTCCGTCCCGACTCTGAGGCCGCTCTCGGCCAGGATCGGCAGCAGCACCTCTTCGGTCGTGCCGGGGTACGTGGTGCTCTCGAGCACGACGAACTGCCCGGGCCGGAGCCGCCGCGCAGCCGCGCGCGCGGCTTCCGTGACGGCGGAGAGATCGGGCTCCTTGTTGCGGTTGAAGGGGGTCGGGACGCAGAGGATCAGGACGTCGAGGTCCGCGGCGATTCCCCAATCGGTTGTCGCGGACAACCGGCCCGTCCGCACGAGCTCGCGCAGATCATCCTCGCGCACATCGTCGATGTAATTCTCACCACGGGCGATCCGCTCGACCTTCGACTTCTCGACGTCGATACCGACGACGGGAAACCCGGCTTTCGCGAACTCCACTGCGAGCGGCAGCCCAACGTATCCGAGCCCGACGACGCCGATCCGGGCGACGCGCCGCTCGATCAGAGCTTCGAGCCTCTCCAGTCTCTCTCCCCTCCTCCTCCTGGGTGACCCCCCGGACGCGCAGCCGGCCGCACGCCTCGGCCATGATGGGTCACCGACCAACCGCAAGTCAAGAAAGGATTTCCCGAGTCTACTCCAGGCGGAAGGACGCCCGCCGCACGGGGACCCCAAAACTGTGGCAGATCTCGGTGACCGTCTCGAGCCCGTTGCCCCGGATCTTGGACGACGAGACGATCAGCTCCGTCGCCCGGCGCTCGGACAGCAGCTCCCGGACCTGCTCGATGCCTCCGAAGACGGGAAGCCCGTGAATCCTGGTCTGGTGCTTGCCTCGATCATCGTCGATGAACCCGATGGGAACGCGCTGTAGCGCCGGGTTGTTCAGGATCTCCCGGACGAGCAGCTCGCCGCCGTCCCCGGCCCCGTAGATCAGCACCCGCTGGAACAACTTCGGCTTGAGCCGGAACATCTCCGCGAGAAACCGGAACGAGGCCCGGCTCCCCCCGAGCAGCACGATCAGCAGGAGCCAGTCGAGGATGAAGACCGTCCGCGAGAAGCCCCGGAAGGTGTGCGTGTAGATCAGCACGACCATCGTAACCATCGTCGCGACCGTCACTGCCCTCGCCATCCGGAGCACGTCGGTCACGCTCGTGTACTGCCAGATACCGCGGTAGAGGCCGAAGGCGGCGAACGTGACGAGCTGGACAAGCAGAACGATGGGGAGCGAGTTATACAGCTCCGGGCGATGCTGCTGGAAGGCCTGCTCGAAGCGGATCACGTAGGCCGCGTAGTACGCGACCAGGATCAGGCTCATGTCGAGCAGCAGCGTCATCACCTGGCGCTTGTACTGGAAATCCGCGATGAGCCGCAGGACGGCGCCCCCGTTCCGCTGCTCGGCGGTCTGCACGATGCGGACCCGGCTCAGGTAGATGCCGAGCAGCACGAGCGCGATCACGAGCAACGCCAGCACGACGACCGTCTGCGAGACCCCGACCCGGTACGAGAGAACGGCCACACTGCCGACGGCGGCGGACAGCGCCGCCAGGAGCAGGACCGTTTGCCGCTCGCTGAGCCCGATGGCGACGAGACGGTGCGACGTGTGATCGCGCCCCCCGACCGCGACGCTCCGGCCCGACATCAGCCGCGTCGCCGTCACGAACGCCGTGTCGAAGATGGGGATCAGGAGGAGCAGCACCGGGATCACGAGGACGGCCGCGACGCCCCGGGAGTAGGCGCGCTCCGTGCCGAGCGACAGCCCCGCGAGGAAGAACCCGAGGAAGAGGCTTCCGGCGTCGCCCATGAAGATCTTGGCCGGAGGGAAGTTGCGGACGAGGAACCCGGCGATCGCGCCCATGTAGATCGCCGCGACCCGGACGGCCTCGCCCTCCCCTTCCCACTGGAAGAAGAGCAGGCGGAAGCCCGCCGCGACGAGCGCGATCGTCGCCGAGAGGCCGTCCATGTTGTCCAGCAGGTTGAAGGCGTTCGTGATGCCGATGAGCCATAGCAGCGTGACGAAGACGTCGACGAAGCGGAATCCGGTCAGGCGCAGCACGAACCCGAACTGGATCAGCGTCGCGGCGAGCAGGATCTGCGCGAGCAGCTTGATCTGGGGGCTCAGCGCCCGGACATCGTCGACGAGCCCCACGCCGCCCATCGCGAACGCGGCCAGCGCGAGCACGATAAACTGGAACTCGCCGCGCCCCGTCAAGAGCATCGGGCCCACCGTGCCGAGAATGATGGCCACCCCGCCCAGGAGCGGGACGGTCTGCCGGTGCCACCGGTCCGCGACCGGGCGCGCCACGACCCCGATCTTCGGCGCGAAGCGCTCGGCCAGGAGGGTGAACGTGAGGCTCACCGCGAAGGCCGGCAGGAAGAACGAGAGGAGCTGGAGGATCATGCCCGGCGTCCGCGGAGCAGCTCGCCGTAGAGCGCGTCGACATCCCCGACCAGCCGCTCCACACTGAACGCCGGGTAGACCCGCTTGCGCCCGGCCTCGCCCATCGCGCGGCGCCGGTCGGCGTCACGGAGGACCCCCTCGATCGCCTCGGCTGTCGCCGCCGCGTCCCCCGACGGGACCAGGACGCCGCTCACGCCGTCCTCGACAAGATCGCGCACGCCGCCCACGCTCGTCGCCACGACGGGGCATGCGGCCGCCATCGCCTCGATGAGCGAGACCGGGGAGCCCTCGTTGGCCGAGGTGAGGACGACCACGTCGAGGTCGGCGTAGATGCGGTCGAGGTCATGGCGCCAGCCGAGGAATGCGACGCGCCCGGCAAGCCCGGCGCCCCGCACGAGGGCCTCCAGCTCCGCGCGTCGCTCGCCGTCGCCGATGATGAGGAAGCGGCAGCCGGGGGCGCGCGCCGCGACCAGGCCCGCCGCCCGGATGAACTCCTCGTGCCGCTTGATCGGCACGAGCCGGGCGACGATGCCGACGAGCGGCGCCTGCGCATCCAGCCCCAGCTCGCCGCGGAGCTGGCCCCGGGACCGCTCCACTTCGAGAAACCGCCCGAGGTCGAGCCCGAGCGGCATCACCGCGACCCGGTCCCGAGCGCCGATCCCGTAGCGCACCAAGTCGGCCTGGACGGATTCGCTCACCGTCAAGAGCCGGTCGCTGACCCGCGCGAGCGCACGCTCGATGGCGAGGAACACGCGCGTCGCGGCGGGCGAGAAATAGCCGTGGAAGACGTGGCCGTGATACGTGTGCACCACGACCGGAACGCGCGCGAGCCGCGCGGCGACCCGTCCCACCGCGCCGGCCTTCGCGGTGTGCGTGTGCACCACGTGCGGCCGGAAGCGGCGGAAGAACCGGTAGAGGAACAGCAGGCTCCGGACGTCGTCGAGCGGCGACAGCCGGCGGCCCAGCCCCGGCACCAGAACCGGGCGGACGCCCCACGCGCTCGCGAGGTCGGCCATGCTCCCCTCCGCGGGCCCCTCGCGCCCGGTCAGGAGCACGGAGTCGAAGCGCTCGCGCGGCAGGCGCGCGGTCAGATGGATGACGTGCCGCGCCGGGCCGCCGATGTTCAGCCGGGCGATCACCCGGGCCACGCGGATCCGACCGCTCAGATCCATCCCTTCCACCAGTAGTAGGCGATCCCCAGGTACTCGTGCGCGATCGCCCGGAGCTGGCTCGGGCTCGCGCCCCAG
>JACQCN010000452.1 GCA_016201575.1 Candidatus Rokuibacteriota bacterium
ACTGGTACGAGGACTGGGCCGGCGGCCAGCCGCTGCACGACAACGTGCGCCGCGTGCAGGAGGCCTACCCGGACAAGCCGATCTTCTTCTCCGAGGGCTGCGCCTGCCCCGACGACGCCGCGAAGACCATGAAGACCGGCGACTGGTCGCTCGGCGAGCAGTACGGCCGCGAGATGATCAAGGACTTCAACAGCGGCACCGTCGCGTGGACCGACTGGAACGTGATGCTCGACGAGAAGGGCGGCCCGAACCACGTCGGCAACTACTGCTACGCGGCGCTGCACATCGACTCGAAGACCCACGCGCTCACCTGGACGGACATCTACCCGTACATGGGCCACTTCTCCAAGTTCGTCCGGCCCGGCGCGCGCCGCGTGGCCGTCGCGCCCAGCCGCGACGCGCTGGCGTCCACCGCCTTCCTGAACCCGGACGGGACGCTCGCCGTGGTCGTGATGAACGGCGGGGACAAGGCCGTGGACTACCGGCTGTGGCTCCGCGGCAAGGCCGCGGCGACGAGCGCGCCGCCGCACTCGATCGCGACCTTCGTCGTGCGCTGACGGGCCCAAGCGACGAAGCTTACACCTCCCCGGCGGAGTTGACCGAGGTCAACAAACGCCCCGGGGGCAGGTGCTAGAATCCGCGCATAGGCCGTCCCGCTTCACAAGGAGACAACACCGGATGCAAGCCACCGAAGCCCCCTCCGCCGCGAAGCCGTGCTGCGACTGCCGGGTCCTGGAGTTCCTGGACTCCTCGATCGGCAAGAAAGTGATGGTCGCCCTGGCCGGGATCCTGCTGTGCGGGTTCCTCGTCACCCACCTCGCCGGCAACCTGCTGCTCTTCGTCGGCGGCCCCGCCTTCGACCATTACGCGGAGCTGCTCGAGGCCAACCCGCTGATCCCCGTCGCGGAGGCCGGCCTGGTCGTCCTGTTCCTGCTCCACATCGCGCTGTCGGTCCGCGCGAAGCTGGCCAACAACGCGGCGCGACCCGTCGCCTACGCCTACGGCGCCGACAAGGGCGCGCGCACCCCGGGCTCGCGCACGATGACGGTCAGCGGCTCGCTGATCCTGGTCTTCCTGATCGTGCACGTGCTGACGGTCAAGTACCGCGTCGGCGGCTCCAGGGGGCCGGACCTGTTCGCCCACCTGATGGGCTGGTTCGCCGACCCGCTGTACTCCGGCTTCTACGTGCTGGCCCTGGTCGGCGTCGGCCTCCACCTGTCGCACGGCTTCCAGAGCGCGTTCCAGACGCTCGGCGTCAACCACCCGCGCTACACGCCGCTGATCAAGAAGCTCGGGCTGGCGTTCGCGCTGATCGTCGGCCTGACGTTCGCCAGCATGCCGATCTACTTCGGATTCCTCGGAGGCGCCAAGTGAAACTCGAATCGAAGGTCCCCACCGGCCCCATCGAGAAGTCCTGGGACAAGGCCCGCTTCGACCTGAAGCTGGTGAACCCCGCCAACAAGCGCAAGTTCAAGGTCCTCGTCGTCGGCACCGGCCTGGCCGGCGCGTCGGCCGCGGCGTCGCTCGCCGAGCTCGGCTACGAGGTCGAGACCTTCTGCGTGCAGGACTCCGCGCGCCGCGCGCACTCCATCGCCGCGCAGGGCGGCATCAACGCCGCCAAGAACTACCCGAACGACGGCGACTCCATCTGGCGCCTGTTCTACGACACGGTCAAGGGCGGCGACTTCCGCGCCCGCGAGGCCAACGTGTACCGCCTCGCCCAGGTGTCCAACAACATCATCGACCAGTGCGCGGCGCAGGGCGTGCCGTTCGCGCGCGAGTACGGCGGCACCCTGTCCAACCGCTCCTTCGGCGGCGCGCAGGTCAGCCGCACCTTCTACGCGCGCGGCCAGACCGGCCAACAGCTCCTGCTCGGCGCCTACTCGGCGCTGATCCGCCAGGTCGGCGCGGGCACGGTCAAGCTGTTCACCCGCCGCGAGATGCTCGACGTGGTCGTCGCCGACGGCGCGGCGCGCGGCATCGTCTGCCGCAACCTGGAGACCGGCGCCGTCGAGAAGTACTGGGGCGACGCGGTCCTGCTCTGCACGGGCGGCTACGGCAACGTGTTCTACCTGTCCACGAACGCGAACTCGTGCAACGTGACGGCGACCTGGCGCGCGCACAAGCGCGGCGCGGCGTTCGCCAACCCGTGCTTCACGCAGATCCACCCGACCTGCATCCCGGTGGCCGGAGAGTTCCAGTCGAAGCTGACGCTGATGTCGGAGTCGCGGCGCAACGACGGCCGCATCTGGGCGCCCAAGAAGAAGGGCGACACGCGCAGCCCCGCGGACATCCCCGAGGAGGAGCG
>JACQCN010000453.1 GCA_016201575.1 Candidatus Rokuibacteriota bacterium
AGAGGAGGAAGTCGCCCCGTGCTGCTGAGCTGGCTGCCCGAGAACGTGTCAAGCTTCGGCCGCGACGTCGACGGCATCCTGTCGCTGATCTTCGTGGTCACGCTCGCCTGGTTCATCGTCACGATCGGGACCTTCCTCGTGTTCGTGATCCGCTACCGGCGCCGCGAGGGACAGCCCGCCGCCCACGTCACGGGCGAGCGGTGGCGCGAGGCGGCGTGGATCGTCCTGCCGTGCGTGCTCGTCCTCGTCCTCGACTTCTGGATCGACTTCCGCGGCGCCCCCGTGTGGGCCAAGATCAAGGTCGACCGGCCGGAGACCGATCTCGTGATCCGCGTCACCGCCAAGCAGTTCACCTGGCTGGTCACCTATCCCGGCCCCGACGGACGCTTCGACACCGACGACGACCGCACCTTCATGGACGAGATCCACGTCCCCGCCGGCAAGCCCGTCCAGCTCTCGCTCCAGTCCCAGGACGTGATCCACAGCTTCTTCCTCCCGAACCTCCGCCTGAAGCAGGACGTGCTGCCCGGCCGGACGATCTTCGCCTGGCTCGACGCGGGCAAGCCCGGCAAGTACGAGCTGCCGTGCGCCCAGCTCTGCGGCTTCGGCCACTCGGGCATGAAGGGCTGGCTCTTCGTGCACGAGGCCGGCGACTACGAACGGTGGGTGAAGGAGCAATGGCCCGGAGGACGATCATGACGCCCGCGCTCGCCACCGCGGCCGCGCCGCCCCACCAGGCGGCGGGCTTCTGGCGCACCTACGTCGTCTCCACGGACCACAAGACGATCGCCAAGCAGTACCTGACGCTCGGCCTCGTCATGGCGCTCATCGGCGGCTACCTCGCCTACGTGATGCGCTGGCAGCTCGCGTATCCGGACACCTCGGTGCCCGGCTTCGGCTTCGTCGGCCCCGAGACCTACAACACGCTCGTCACGATGCACGGCACCATCATGGTGTTCTTCGTGGCGATGCCGATCCTCCTCGGGACCTTCGGCAACTTCCTGATCCCGCTGATGATCGGCGCCCGCGACATGGCCTTCCCGAAGCTCAATGCGCTCTCGTTCTGGCTGCTCGCCACCGGCTCGCTCGTGCTGGTGGTCTCGTTCTTCGTGCCCGGCGGCGCCGCCGCGGCCGGCTGGACGGGCTACCCACCGCTGAGCGCCCGGGCCGAGTACACGGGGGTCGAGTGGGGCCTCAACCTCTGGCTCCTCGCCCACGCCATCGAGTTCGCCGCCTTCCTCCTGGGCGGCGTCAACTTCCTCACCACCGCGATCACGATGCGGGCGCACGGCCTCACCCCGGGGCGGCTGCCGCTGATGATCTGGCAGCTGCTGACCGCCTCCGTGCTCTTCCTGCTCTCGGTGGGGCCGCTGATCGCCGGCGCGATCATGCTCCTGATGGACCGGATCGCCGGCACCGGGTTCTTCCTGCCCGACCGCGGCGGCGAGCCGCTCCTCTGGCAGCACCTCTTCTGGTTCTTCGGCCACCCCGAGGTCTACGTGGTCCTCCTGCCGCCTCTCGGCGCCGTCCTGGAGGTGCTGTCCGTCTTCTCGCGCAAGCCGATCTTCGGCTACCGCCTGATCATCGGCGGCACGCTCGCGGCCGGGGCGCTCAGCTTCATCGTGTGGGCGCACCACATGTTCGTGAGCGGCATGGACCCGCGGCTCGCCATGCCCTTCAGCATCACGACGATCCTGATCTCGGTGCCGTTCGCGCTGATCATGTTCGCGATGATCGCGACGCTCTGGCGGGGCTCCATCCGCTTCGAGACGCCGATGTTGTGGGCGCTCGGCTTCGTCGCGATGTTCATCACCGGCGGCCTCACCGGCATCTTCAACGGCTCGGCCCCGGCCGACATCTACATCGCCAACACCTACTTCGTGGTGGCGCACTTCCACTACACGCTGTTCGCCGCGGTCTTCTTCGGCGGCTTCGCCGGGCTCTACTTCTGGTACCCGAAGATGTTCGGCCGGATGCTCGGCGATCGGCTCGGGCCGCTCCACTTCTGGCTCACGCTGGTCTTCTTCAACCTGACCTTCTTCCCCATGCACTGGCTCGGCCTGGCCGGGATGGTACGCCGCATCGCCGACCCGACCCAGTACGAGATGCTCGTGCCCTACCAGTACCTGAACGTCTTCGTCACCGTGAGCTCGCTGGGGCTGATCGTGGCCCAGGGGATCTTCCTCCTCAACTTCTTCCTGAGCCTCGTTCGCGGGCGGATGGCGCCGGCGAATCCCTGGCAGGCCGCCACGCTCGAGTGGACCACGTCCTCGCCGCCGCCCCACGGCAACTGGGGCCCGGCGCTGCCGGAGGTCGAGCGCGGTGCCTACGACTACAGCTTCCCGGGCGCGGCCCAGGACTGGCTGCCGCAGCGGCGCCTCGCCGTGCCCGCGATCGCGGGAGGCCAGGAATGAACACCACCTCGAAGTTCGGAAGGGGTGCGAGGTGCCCATCCCAGGACAGGGGGGGACAGGAATGAGTACCGGGTCGGCTCGATCGGCGCCGATGGAGGACGTCGCGTTTCGCGCGCCGGCTTCGCCGGGGCAATCCCGGGGGGAGGCTCGGACGGGGGGCGAAGCCGCCCTCCGAGGAAAAATCGCCATCTGGTGGTTCCTCGCCTCGGAGATCATGCTCTTCGGCGGGCTCATCACGAGCTTCGTGCTCGCGCGCCTCGGCGGCGCCGCCGGGACCCACGAGCCGCTCAACGTCACCGTGGCCGCCGTGAACACCTTCGTGCTCCTGACGAGCAGCTACACGATGGTGGAGGCGTTCGCGGCCGCCGAGCACGGCAACCGGCCGGGGATGCGCTTCTTCCTCGCGGTGACCGTGCTGGCCGGCCTCGGCTTCCTCGGGCTCAAGGTCTACGAGTACTCGGGCGAGATCGCCCACGGCTTCACGCCCGGCCGCGGCGGCTTCTGGTCGTTCTACTACACGATGACCGGGCTCCACGCCCTCCACGTGCTGATCGGCGTCGTCGTGAACTCCGCGCTGCTCGTCATGGCGGGCGCGGCGATCCGGCGTCCCTACCGGGTCGAGCTGGCGGGGCTCTACTGGCACTTCGTCGACATCGTCTGGATCTTCCTCTTCCCCCTCCTCTACCTCACGTGAGGCCAGACATGATCACCCGTCGCTACCTCTTCGTCTGGATCTGGCTCCTCGCCCTGATGACGCTCAGCCTCTTCATGGGCGTGGCGCCCGTGGCCCGGCACGCCGCCGTCACCCTGATGTTCACGGTGGCGGCCATCAAGACGGTGCTGGTGGCGGTGCACTTCATGCATCTGAAGATCGAGCCGTGGCTGATCTACGCGATCGCCCTCGTCCCGGTCGCGATGGTCGTGGGGTTCATGTTCACGCTGTTCCCCGACTTCGTGTTCGTGCGATGACCACGCTCACCGGCGCCGTCCTGTTCCTGGGCGCGGTCACGATGCGCCGCTCCTGGACCCTGGCCCGGGCCGGGACAAAAGTCTGATGGGTGACATGTCGCCGGCCGGCATGATCCTGGAAGAAGATGGGGCCGTCGACGACCGCGGGGGCGGACAGTTCCCTCCGGGAATACCGCCCGACCGAGGGAACGGTGCCGGGCCGCCGTTCCTCGAGCCCAAAAGGCCGCCGCTGATCGACGCCGCCAGACTCGGGATGCTGATCTTCCTGGGATCCGAAACGATGCTCTTCGCCGGGTTCATCACCGCCTTCTTGGCCTTTCGCCTGGGGGCACCTGTCTGGCCTCCCCCGTACCAGCCCCGCCTCCCGGTCGAGGTGACCGGGGTGAATACGGCCGTCTTGCTCTTGAGCGGATTCACGATGTGGCGGGCGCTCAGGGCCGTCCGCCGCGGGAATCGGGCCGGGCTGGCCAGGAACTTGGCGTACACGGCTCTGCTCGGGGTGACCTTCCTCGGCGTGCAGGGATATGAGTGGGCGCGGCTCCTCGAATTCGGTCTCAGCGTGTCCTCCGGGGTCTACGGGGGGACGTTCTACACGCTGATCGGGGCGCACGCCCTCCACGTACTCGCCGCGCTGACTTGCCTGGCGATCATCCTGGTCAGGCGGGGACGATACACAGCGCAGGACCACGCGGGTCTCACTGTTTTCGGGACCTACTGGTCCTTCGTGGTGGCCCTCTGGCCCATTCTCTATACCCTCGTGTACCTGGCGTGACCGCATGTTGCCCCTGACGCGCAGTATTCAGGAACGGCACCACGGGAGTCGGGCGGGTGGCGCGGCAGGCAGGCGCGCTCGCCCGCAGCGAGTGGGGTATCGAGCGAGGACGGGCGGGCCTGCCTGCCGCGACCGGACCCGCTCGGCGCTCGGCGTCGACGTGAGCGAATCATCCGCGCTGAGCTCGTGCGTCCGGACAACCCTCGGGTGGAGAGCGGGGACCGCCGCCATCACGAGCGTGACCCTCTTCCCCACGGACGCTCGGGCATGCTCGGTCTGCGTCGGTTGGACAGCCGGCCAGGGGCTGAACGGGGGCTTTTATTGGGGCGCACTCTTGCTCACGGCGCTGCCGTTCGCAATCGTGGCGGTCATCGGAGCGTGGGTGAGGCATACCCTTTGGCGCGGGCCCCGCCGGATTTCCGAGATGGCCGAGCCACGCGCCATTGAGAAGCGCTGACCCGCATGCAGCCCCGGGAGGCGCTCGAGCGCGGGGTCATGGCGTTGCTCGGCACGATGGCCGACCCCGGTCTCATCGGTGGCAACACATGAACCCCGGCTCTCGATAGTTCTATGCGAATACGCGTTCTCGGATCAGGCGCGGGCGGCGGCTTCCCGCAGTGGAACTGCAACTGCCCCAACTGCGACGGCGTACGCCGGGGCGCGATCCCCGCCCGCCCCCGCACACAGTCCTCGATCGGCCTGAGCGCCGACGGCGTCACCTGGGTCCTCGTCAACGCCTCCCCCGACGTCCGCGCCCAGCTCGCCGCCTTCCCGCCCATGCAGCCCGGGCGCGCCGTGCGCGACACCGCGATCTGCGGCATCGTGCTGATCGACAGCCAGATCGACCACACGACGGGCCTCCTGATGCTGCGCGAGGGCGGCCCGCTCCACATCTACTGCACCGGGCCCGTGCACGAGGACCTGACCACGGGCAACCCGCTCCTGCGCGTGCTCGCCCACTACGGCGGCACCACGTGGCACCCGATCCCCCTCGCGGGCGACGGCGCCTTCACGATCGAGGGCGCGGAGTCCCTGCGGTTCACCGCGGTCCCGCTGACGAGCAAGGCGCCGCCCTACTCCCCGCACCGCCACGACTCGCACCCCGGCGACACGATCGGCCTGCGCGTCGAGGATCCGGCGACGGGCGGGGTGCTCTTCTACGCGCCGGGCCTCGGCGAGATCGGCGAGGGGGTCCGGCGGCTGATGGTGGAGTCGGACTGCGTGATGGTCGACGGCACCTTCTGGACGGAGGACGAGATGGCGCGGCTCGGCATCGCCGACAGGCGGGCGCGCGAGCTGGGCCACATCCCGCAGTCGGGCCCGGGCGGCATGCTCGAGATCCTGGCGCCGCTCGGGCGGCCCCGGAAGATCCTGATCCACATCAACAACACCAACCCGATCCTGAACGAGGCCTCGCCCGAGCGCCGCCAGCTCGCGGCGGCCGGCATCGAGGTATCCTGGGACGGCATGGACATCAGGCTGTGAAAGGACTCGTATGAGCGCGCAGACTCCCTGGACCGAGCCGGAGTTCGTCGAGCAGCTCCGGGCCAAGGGCGCCCGGTACCACATCCACCACCCGTTCCAGGTCCTGATGAACGAGGGCAAGCTCGACCGGAAGCAGATTCAGGGATGGGTGGCCAACCGCTTCTACTACCAGATCATGATCCCGATCAAGGACGCCAACGTCCTGGCCAACTGCCCCGACCGCGAGGTCCGGCGGAAGTGGATCCAGCGCATCGTCGACCACGACGGCACGCAGGGGGACGAGGGCGGCATCGAGGCCTGGATCCGTCTGGGCGAGGCCGTCGGCCTCCGGCGCGAAGAGATCGTCTCGCTCGAGCACGTGCTGCCGGGCGTGCGCTTCGCCGTCGACGCCTACGTCAACTTCGCCCGCCGGGCGCCCTGGCAGGAGGCGGTGTGCTCCTCCCTCACCGAGCTGTTCGCGCCCGCCATCCACCGGGCGCGGCTCGAGGGCTGGCCCCGGCACTACCCCTGGATCAAGCCGGAGGGCTTCGAGTACTTCACGAGCCGGCTCACCCAGGCGCCGCGCGACGTCGAGCACGGCCTGCGCGTCACCCTCGACTACTTCCGCACGCGCGAGCAGCAGGAGCGCGCGCTCCAGATCCTCCAGTTCAAGCTGGACCTGCTCTGGTCCATGGTCGACGCCATGCAGATCGCCTACCTGCCGATGAAGGTCCTGCAGGAGTAGGATCGGTTCGGAAGGGGGGCGGAGCCCCCCTCCGAGGAACGCTCAGACGCGCGGCGCCGGCAGGCTGCCGAGCACCCGCTCGACCGCCAGCCCGAGCGCGAGCAGCTCGCGATCCGTCCCCGCGGGGCCGTCGAGCTCGACGCCGACCGGCAGACCCGCGCTCGTCAGCCCGGCGGGCAGCACGAGCCCGGGAATTCCCGCGCAGCTCCCCGGCGCGATGTTGCGGGAGACGGCCACGTAGAACGGCACCTTCTTGCCGTTGATCTCCACCTCCTGGTCCTGCCCGATGGGCGTCGCGGGCACCAGAGTCGTCGGGTAGACGATCGCCGCCACGCCGTGCCCGCAGAAGTACGTCCGGAAGGCCTGCTGCAAGGCCGGCCGGTGGACGTCGCGCGCGGCCTCGTAGACCTCCTTCGGTGCCCGGAACTTCGCGCCCGGCAGGGCGAAGAGGCCCAGGTCGCGCTTGGCGTCCTCGCTGGCCGCGGCCAGGAGCTGGTCGAAGGTCACCCCGGTCTCGAACTCCTCCAGGTACCTCGTGATCATCGCCACCGTCTCATTCTGGATGATCGGGAAGTTCGCGGCGTCCACCAGCCTGGTCAGATCGGGAACGTCCGCCTCCACGAGCACGGCCCCCGCCTCCCTCAGCTTCTTCAGCGCCGCGTCGGTGACGCGCTCCACCTCGGGGTCGAGGTCCGTGAAGTAGTGGGCGCGGGAGATCCCGAGCCGCGCGCCCTTCAGCGACACCGACCGCAGCGGGTTGAAGTCGCCGGTGATCGCCGAGTCGAACAACGCGAGATCGGCCACCGTGCGCGCGTGCGGCCCGACCGTGTCGTACACGGCCGTGAGCGGCATCACGCCGCGCGGCGTGTAGCGGAAGGTGGTGGGCCGGAATCCGGTGATCCCCGACATCGCGGCCGGCACGCGGATCGAGCCGCAGGTGTCCTCGGCCACGCCGAGCGGCGCCATGCGGGTGGCGACGGCCACGGCGGTCCCGCCGCTGCTTCCGCCCGGGATCCGCGCCGGGTCGTACGGGTTCTTGACCGTCCCGTAGGCGAGATTGGTGCTGGTCCACCCGAAGGACAGCTCGTGGAGGTTGGTCTTGCCGAGCACGATGGCGCCGGCGCCGCGCAGCGCCCGCACGACCGGCGCGTCGTCCTCCGGCCGGAAGGTCCGGAGCGCCGGGGTGCCCGACGTCGTGGGAAGGTCCCGGGTGTTGACGCTGTCCTTGACGGGGATCGGCAGGCCGTGCAGCGGGCCGAGGAACGCGCGCGCGGCCCGCCGGCGGTCGGCCGCCCGCGCCGCCTCCAGCACCCGGGCGGGGTCGAGCGAGATGAACGCGTTCAGATGCTTGCCCGCCTCGCAGCGGGCCAGCAGCAACCCGGCGTAGTCCTCGGCCTTCAGGTCGCCCCGCTGCATGGCCGCCACGGCCTGCGCCGCCGACAGCTCGAGCGGGTCGCGCGGCGTCATGGCCCGGGCGACGCCGGCCCCGAGGCCCTGGACGGCCAGCGAGGCCGCGGTCATCGCGATGAATTCCCGACGGGAGAGATGGAGGGGATGTGACATGGCGCGCCTCCTCGGCCAAGACCTTGAGTAGGCAGAACAATCCGCTCCCCGCTCGCGCTTGTCAAGGCGGTCCCCCCACGCGCGCAGCGGGGAGCCGCCGAGGAGGAGGAGGGAGTCGAGGGGGGGCCTCGGCGGGCCCCCCCGACTATAGAAGCTTGTGCCGCATCGCGTACGCCACCGCCTCGAGGCGGCTGTGCACGCCGAGCTTGCCGAACATGTTCTGGGCGTGGTTCCGGATCGTCGACGGGCTCACGTGGAGCTTATCGGCCGCCGCCTTGGTGTTCGCGCCCTGCGCCATCAGGCGGAGCACCTCCACCTCCCGCCGCGTGAGCGCGCTCGCCGCCGCCGCGTCGCCGTTGGCCGGCGGGGCCAGCCGCTCGTGCACGAGGGTGAGCAGCTCCTTGGTCGCCGTCACGTCGCGGCACAGGTGCACGGTCATCGTCGAGCCGTTCTTGCCGGGGAGGGGCAGGACGCTGATGTTCAGCCAGACGGGCCGGCCGGCCTTCGTTCTCGTCCGCATGTCGAAGTTCTGCACGGCTTCGCCCATGCGCACGAGCGTCGTCACGTGGCAGCCGCGGTAGCAGAGGCGGTTGCCCTTGTCGTCGAATCCCGCGAAGAGATCGCAGCAGAGCCGCCCCACCGCTTCCCGCGCGGGGTAGCCGAGGATCTTCTCGGCCGCGCGGTTCCACTGCACGATGCGACCGTCCGGTCTGATAGAGAACACGCCGTCGGCGGCGCGGGCCAGGGCCTGTTCCAGCGCATCGGGCCCGATCGAATTGCGGTGCTCAACCGCTTGTACCATGGCCCTCTCCCCGGTCGCCTCTCGCTTCACCAGGAGCGGCTCC
>JACQCN010000454.1 GCA_016201575.1 Candidatus Rokuibacteriota bacterium
GCCGCTCGTACTCGGTCCGGCTCCAGCGCCGGGTGCACATCGGCGGCATCCTCATCGCTGAGGCCGAGGATACTCCTCGCTGCGGCGGCGGATCAATGTCGGCTGGCCGATACACCCTACCGGCGGCGGACCTTGGTTGAGGGCCCACCGCCGGATCGCCCCGCCGGCCCGCCGCAAAAAATCCTGACTGCGGCCCCCCACCCGAATTACGATGAGGAGCGTTTTAACCCAGCCGAACCCCCAGGAGGGCACCCATGGCGTCCGGCATCACGGCCAAGCTCCTGCACGTCGACCTGACCACCCGGCAGACCCGGGTCGAGGAAGTCCCCGAGACGGTCCTGCGGAAGTACCTGGGCGGCGGCGCGCTGGCGGCGCACATCCTCCTGCGCGACATGCCGGCCGGCGTCGACCCGCTGGGCCCCGACAACGTCCTGGCCATCACGACCAGCGTGATCAACGGGCTCTCCCTCTCCGGCACCAACCGCTACACCGTGGCCGCCAAGTCGCCCCTGACCGGCGGCTACGGCGAGTCGGAGGCCGGGGGCTGGTTCGCGCCGGAGCTGCGCGCGGCCGGCTGGGACGGCCTCGTGATCCGCGGGCAGGCCGACGCCCCCGTGTACCTCTGGATCAAGGACGGCGCCGTCGAGATCCGCGACGCGCGGGCCTACTGGGGCAAGCTCTCCGGCGAGGTGCAGGACGGGATCGAGCAGGAGCTGGGCGACAAGCGGGTCCGCGTGCTCCAGACCGGCATCAGCGGGGAGCGCGGCGTGCGCTTCGCGGCCATCGTGAACCAGCTCAAGCACTTCCACGGCCGGTGCGGGCTCGGCGCCGTGATGGGGGCCAAGCGCCTCAAGGCCGTCGTGGTGCGCGGCTCGAAGCCGCCCGTCCCCATCGACAAGGAAGGCGCCAAGCGCGCGCTCGTCTGGTTCAAGGAGCACTACGACCGCGCGAAGGACCGCTTCCACACCCTGGGCTCGGCGAGCGGCGTGCTCGCACTCGAGGCCTCCGGCATCCTGCCCACGCGCAACTTCCGTGACGGCTCCTTCGAGCACGCGCGGGCGATCAGCGGCCAGAAGATGGCGGAGACCATCCTGGTCAACCGCGGCACCTGCTACGCCTGCGCCGTCGCCTGCAAGCGCGAGGTCGAGATCCCCGAGGACGGGGTCACCCCGAAGTACGGCGGCCCCGAGTACGAGACGCTGGCCGCCTCGGGCTCGCTCTGCGGCGTGGGCGACCTGAACGCGCTGGCCCGCATCAACCAGCTCTACGCCCAGTACGTGCTGGACTCGATCTCGACCGGCGCCGTCATCGCGTTCGCGATGGAGTGCTACGAGCACGGCATCATCACGAAGGCGGACACGGGCGGCATCGACCTGACGTGGGGCAACGCCGAGGGGGTCGAGCAGATGGTGCACCTGATCGGCCGGCGCGAGGGCATCGGCGAGCTGCTGGGCGAGGGCGCCCGGCGCGCCGCGGCCAGGCTCGGGCGCGGGGCGGAGCGCTTCGCGCTCCACGTCAAGGGGCAGGAGCTGCCCATGCACGACCCGCGGGGCAAGAAGGGCCTGTCGCTCGCCTACGCGATCTCGCCGACGGGCGCCGATCACATGGAGGCGCCCCACGACCCGCTCTACGCCGGCTTCCACCCGCAGGGCCACCCGATGGGGCCGCTCGGGCTCATCGAGCCGCTCGACCCGCTCACGCTCGACCCCAAGAAGGTGCACGCCTTCTTCGAGACGCAGAAGGTCTGGTCGAGCTACAACTCGATCGGCATGTGCGACTTCGTCGGCGCGCCGCTCAACAGCCTGGAGATGGAGCCCCTCGTCGCCTACATCAACGCCGTCACCGGCTGGAACATGAGCCTCTACGAGCTGATGAAGGTCGGCGAGCGCAACAACACGCTCGCGCGGCTCTTCAACATCCGCGAGGGCTTCACGCCGGCCGACGACGTGCTGCCCCAGCGCCTGCACGAGGGCATCGGCAACGGCCCGCTCAAGGGCGAGCGCGTGGATCCCGATCAGTTCTTCGCCGCGCGCCGCGTGTATTACCAGATGGCCGGCTGGGATCCCGAGACCGGTCAGCCCACGCCCGCGAAGCTGGCGGAGCTGGGGCTGGAGGAAGCGCGGGCCACGTAGCCGCCGCGTGTCCTCCCGGATCGAGCAGGCCGCGCGCATCCTCGCGGACGTGCGGCTGCAGGTGACGCGCCTGGTGCTCCTCAGGAGCCTCGTCGCCACCCGGTGGATTCGGCGCGGCGACGAGGCCGCGATCGAGATCGAGGGCCTGGGCCGCGCCGCCGCGCGCTTCGCGTGACCCGCGAGGGGCAGCCCGTGTCGCGTCCCCCGTTTGGCGGTTGACAACCCACCACGTGCTGCCCTAGGGTTCTCCCGCACCACCCGCCGGGTCGAGGGAGGGGATGGCCGAAGACTCCGAGATGTGCTCCTGCTTTGCGCGCTCGCTGGAGCGCCGCACCGCGCTGAAGATGGCCCTGGGCCTCGTCGTCGGCTTCAACTTCGTTCACGTCGCCGCCGCCCAGGACGACGCCCGGAGCGCTCGCCCGCGGGCCGGCGATCTATTCACGTTCGCGGAGGGCGTCGAGGAGGGCCGGGTCATCGCGCCGGGCGACCTGGCCCAGGGCGGGCCGCAGGTGATGGCGTTCCCGCTCGATCCGCGCACCCGGCTCGTGCGCGACGGGTCGCGCCTCAACAAGCTGCTGCTCGTCCGTCTCGACCCGGCCGGCCTCGACGAGGAGACCCGCGGTCACGCCGCCGACGGGATCGTGGCCTACTCGGCAATCTGCACCCACCAGGGATGCGACGTGATGGCCTGGGACGCCGAGCTGCAGAGCTTCTGGTGTCCGTGTCACGACTCGAAGTTCGATCCGCGCGACGGCGGCCGCGTGGTGACTGGGCCCGCGCCCCGGCGGTTGCCGGCCCTGCCCGTCAAGATCGCCGACGGCGTCTTGATGGCGGCCGGCGGGTTCTCGGCCCACGTGGGCCCGAAGACCCGGTGAGACGACGCAGCACACCCAATGGGAGGGAGGATCAGCATGAGACGCATCGGGAAGGTCGCAGCAGCGCTTCTCCTCGGCATCGTCTGGCTGGCGCCGGTGGTAGCGGGCGCCCAGGTGATGCACTACAGCCCCGTCACGGACGCGCGGCTCCTGAACCCCGAGCCGCAGAACTGGCTCATGTAC
>JACQCN010000455.1 GCA_016201575.1 Candidatus Rokuibacteriota bacterium
CGCGGTACCGCAAGGCGAAGCGCGCGTGCCGAACGGACCGCTTCGCGACTCATTGCCCCTCCTCAGTGGTTGCGGCATGGCTGGGTCGCCGCGGTTGGCCCGCGGTGCGGTCCGCGCCGGGTCGTTCGAGCCGAGCGGCGGCGAGTCCGTTCGCGAAACCCGCGCCGAGGCGATGCCCGAGTTGATCCGCCCGGCTCGCGGCGCCACCCGCTGGGTCCCAGGCCATCCGCGCTCTGGTGCTGCTGAGCCAGGCGCGCGCGGCGACCGAACTGGTAAGGCACTCATCCAAGCTCCCCGTTGTCGCGGGAACTGCCGGGGCGCTCCGCCAGCTGCCGGAGCGCTCGCGTCACGAACACGCGCGTCATCTTCTTCCGATAGGGGTGCGTGAAATCCGTGTTGTCCAGGGGCTTCGATGGCCGGGCGGCCGCGGCGGCCACGGCGGCGATCAGCTCCGGGGTCAGGCGCTGGCCGGCCAGGAGCTCGCCCGCGGCGGTCGCCTCGCGCGGCTGCGAGGCGACGGCGCCCAGCACGATCAGCCCCTCGCGCACCGTGTCGCCGTCCATCCGGAGCGCGACGGCCACGCCCAGCACCGGGAAGTCGAACGAGCCGCGGCGCCGGAGCTTCAGGTAGGCCGAGCGCGTGCCGCCGGCCGGCGGCAGCAGGATCTCGGTCAGGACCTCGTCCGGCTGCTTGGCGAGGTACTCGATCCCGTCGTCGCGATAGAGCGCGGAGATCGGGATCACGCGCTCGCCCGCCGGGCCGTGCAGGCGCACCCGGGCGCCCAGGCTCCAGAGCACGGGCGCCGTGTCCGACGAGGACACGGCCCAGCAGCGGGAGCTACTCGGCGCCACGAGGCAGATGTCGCCGTCCTTCTTCATGCAGAAGCCGACCGCCTTCCGCCACTGGTAGGTCTGGTTGTAGTAGTTGCAGCGCGTGTCCACGCACACGTTGCCGCCGATCGTCCCCATGTTGCGGAGCTGGGGCGAGGAGACGAGCCCCGCCGCCGTCGCGAGCGCCGGGAAGTGCTCGCGCAGACCCGGGTGCTCGGCCACGCGGGTCAGCGTCGTCTGGGAGCCGAGGCCGAAGCCGTCGCGGGCGGAGCCGCCGACCCCGGCGAGCTCCCGGATCCCGCGCAGGCCGACCAGGACGCGGGGCTCGAACTGCCGGCGCTTCATGTTCGGGTACAGGTCCGTGCCGCCCGCGACCAGCATCGCCTCGGGGCCGTGGTCGTGGAGGTACTTGAGCGCGTCCCCGACGGTGCGGGCGCCGAGATACCTGAACGGCGGGAGTCTCAGCATCGTGCGGTCGCCGGAAAACTCGACGCGCTGGCGGGAACCGCGGGTCCTGTCGCCGCGAGCAGCCCCACCGTGCTCGCTCCCGCACGCCCGGGGTGATGCGAGCGGCTGCTGCGCGCGCACGACCGCGCGCTGGTTCCGCGGTGCGCTCCCCGCCACGTCGTTCGAGCCGAGCGGCGGCGGCGAGTCCGTTCGCGAAGCCCGCCCCGAGGCGAGGCCCGAGTTGATCCGTCCCGCTCGCGGCGCCACCCGCTGGGTTCCACCCCAGCTGGCTTGACGGTCATGGCCACCGAGTCCTCGCGTCGTCAAAAGGCCGGACGGTGATGTTGTCGGCCGGCTGGCCGAACGCGGACTCGACGACCCGCGGCGCGGGGAACGTGAAGAGCGGCAGGCGCTCGGGGCCGACGCGCGGGGTCTTCCCCCGCTGCTTGCGCTCGAGCGCGGCGAGGATCTTGTCGGGCGTGATCGGCACCTCGTCGATCCGCACGCCGACCGCGTCGTGGACCGCGTTGGCGATGGCGGGGATCACGGGCAGCAGCGGCCCCTGGCCCGCCTCCTTGGCGCCGAAGGGCCCCTCGGGGTCGTCGGTCTCGACCAGGATCGTGTGGATCTCCGGCGTCTCGAGCGTCGTCGGGCTCTTGTACTCGAGCATCGACGGGATCTTGTGCACGCCCTTGCGGAACACCTGCTCTTCCATCAACGCCTCGCCGATCCCCATGTAGACGGAGCCCTCGACCTGGCCCTCCACGAGGAGCGGGTTGAGGGCGCGCCCCACGTCGTGGGCGATCCACACGTCGCGGATCACGACCTCGCCGGTCTCCCGGTCGACGTCGAGCTCGACCACGCAGGCCGAGTAGGAGTAGCAGGGCGAGGGCCCGACGCCGCCGCCCTTGTACTTCCCCGCGCGTTTGGGCGGCGCGTAGGAGCCGGGCACGGCCAGCACGCCGTACGTCGACTCCGCGAGGACCACCGCCTCCGCGAACGAGACCGACTTGTCGGGATCGTCGGCGAGGCCGACACGCCGGCCGCGGGCGACGAGCTCCCCCTCCGACACGCCGAGCTTCGCCGCCGTCGCCCGGAAGAGCATGGCCCGGAGCCGCTCGGCCGCCTGGATCGCGGCGTTGCCGCACATGAGCGTCACCCGCGAGGAGTAGGCGCCGAGGTCCACCGGCGTCAGGTCGGTGTCGGCCGGGTGCACGCGGATGTCCTTGGGCTCGATCCCCAGCACCTCGGCCACGAGGGAGGCGAGGATCGAGTCCGAGCCCTGCCCGATGTCGATGGCGCCGCAAAGGACGGCCACGCCCCCGCTCCGGTCCGCCCGCACGATCACGCCCGAGTGCGGCATGTCGTTCCAGTAGATCGCGCTCCCGGCGCCGGTCAGGTACGACGAGCAGGCGACGCCGAGGCCGCGCCCCGGCGGCAGCGCGCCACGCTTGGCGCGCCAGCCGGAGGCCTCCAGCACGCGGTCGAGACATTCGCCGAGGCCGATCGTGGTCACCGTCAGGTGGTTCGCGGTCTTGGTGAAGGGCTCGGCGAGGATCCGCTGCCGCATCTCCGCCGGGTCGAGGCCGAGCTGCTCCGCGATCTTGTCGAGGTGACATTCCAGCGCGAAGCGGGGCTGGGGCGTGCCGTGGCCGCGCTTGGGGCCGCAGGGCGGCTTGTTGGTGAAGACACGGGCGCCCTCGAACTTGTAGGCGGGCACCTTGTAGGTCACGGTCTGGAGCGCACCCGTGTAGAAGGTCGAGGCCACGCCGTACGACCCGTAGGCGCCGCCGTCGAGCCAGGTCTTGAAGTGCATCCCCAGGATGTCGCCGGTCTTCGTCACGCCCGTCTTGACCCACATCAGCACCGGGTGCCGCCCGCGGTGGACGTAGAACACCTCCTCGCGCGTGAGCGTGATCTTCACCGGGCGCCCGGTCAGCTGGGCGAGCCGGCAGGCGGCGATCTCGTGGGCGAACGGCTCGAGCTTCCCGCCGAAGCCGCCGCCGACGGGCGTGGCGATGACACGGATGTGCGCCGCCGGCACGTCGAGGATCTTCGCGAGCAGGCGATGGACGTAGTGCGGCGTCTGGGTCGAGGACCAGAGGGTCAGCTTGCCGTCCGGACCCCACTGGGCGACGGCCGCGTGCTGCTCCATCGGGAGATGGGTGTTCCCCTCGAAGAAGAGCGTATCTTCGAAGATCTCGTCCGCTTCGCCGAAGCCGGCGTCCATGTCTCCGAACTCGAGGGCGACCTTTTTATGGATGTTCCCTTCGTCCCCGTAATCGTGAATGCGCGGCTCCGGATTCTCGAGCGCGTCCTCGATCGAGAGGATCGACTTGAG
>JACQCN010000447.1 GCA_016201575.1 Candidatus Rokuibacteriota bacterium
ATGAAGAAGACGGCGACGTACCACAGGTAGCGGTGGTAGTTCTGCAGGATCAGCGGGAACCGCGTCTCGCCCGTGTAGCCGGCCTTGGCGTCGCGCACCGCGCAGGCGGCGGGCGCGAGCCAGAACGAGCGATAATACGCCTTGCGGTAGTAGTAGCACGTGAGCCGGAACAGGCCGGGGCCCCACAGGATCAGGAACGCCGGCGAGACGATCCCGATGACCGGCACCGCGATGTCCGGCAGCCCCGCCCCGAGCGACACGTGCCGGCAGGAGGCGTAGAGGCACGGCGAGTAGAAGGGGGAGAGGTAGGGCGCGACGAAGTAGTGCGCGTTCTGGATGGCCGCCCACGTCGCGTAGACGATGAAGCCGCCGAGGACCACGCCCACGGTGGCCGGCAGCGCCCACCAGGTGTCCTGCCGGAGCGTCGCCGCCTGGATCGGCGGGCGCGCCTCCGCGCCCACGACGTGGCCCCGCTGATCGCGAAGAATCCTACCGAGCATAGGCTTTGATGCCCTCCTCGTAGAGGTCGCGGCCGCGGCAGTCGTCGACGACGATCGCCGGGAAGCCCTCGACCTCGAGCCGGCGGATGGCCTCGGTGCCGAGGTCCTCGTAGGCGACGATCTCGAGCGTCTTGACGAACCGGGAGAGGACCGCGCCGGCCCCGCCGATCGCGCCGAAGTAGACGGCCTTGTGCGTCCGCATCGCGTCCCGGACCGGCTGCGACCGGGCGCCCTTGCCGATGGTGGCCTTGAGGCCCAGCGCGAGCAGCGCCGGCGTGTACGTGTCCATGCGGCCGCCCGTGGTGGGGCCGATCGAGCCGACGATCTCGCCGGGGCGGGCCGGCGACGGGCCCGTGTAGTAGATGATCTGCCCGCGGACGTCGATCGGCAGCGGCTGGCCGGCCTCGATGAGCTGCATCAGGCGCCCGTGGGCGGCGTCGCGCGCCGTGTACACGACGCCGGTGATCCGCACGCGGTCGCCGGCGTCGAGCTTCTCGATGTCGGCGTCGGACAGTGGCGCCGAGACCTCCTTGATGCCATCCGCCGCGGCGGTGATCATCGCAGTGCCCCGTCTCCCGCTGCGGTCGGCCGCGCGGGTGGCGCCGCGGGCGGGGCGCCCCGCCGCGCGGAGCGCACCGCGAAGCAAGCGCGCGGCACCGCTCGGTCACTGTCCGTGGTCAAGCCTGGCGCGCGCGGGAGCGAGCACGGTGGGGCTGCCCGCGGCGACAGGACCCACGCGCCGCGCGCGCCAAATTCAGAGGCTCCGTCAGTCACAACGTGACTTCCTTGTGTCGATGCGCGTGGCACTCGATGGTGACGGCGACGGGGAGCGAGGTGATGTGGCAGGGGTACGTGAGGATGTGGACCCCGAACGCGGTGGTGTCGCCGCCGTAGCCCTGCGGCCCGATGCCGAGCCGGTTCGCCCGCTCCAGCACCTCCCGCTCGAGCGCGTCGAGCGCGGGGTCGGGGTTGGGCGCGCCCAGCTCGCGGAACAGCGCCCGCTTGGAGAGGATCGCGGCCTTCTCGAACGTGCCGCCCACGCCCACGCCCGCGATGAGGGGCGGGCAGGCGTCGGGGCCCGCCGTCTTGATGCACTCGAGGATCCAGCTCCGCACGCCCTCGATCCCCTCCGCCGGCGTCAGCATCTTGTACTTCGACCGGTTCTCGCACCCGCCGCCCTTGGCCATCACCATGATCTTGAGGTCGGCGCCGGGCCCGAGATCGAGGTGCACCACGGCCGGCGTGTTGTCGCCCGTGTTCACCCGGTCGAAGGGCGAGCGGACGATGGAGGCGCGCAGGTAGCCCTCCCGGTAGCCCTGGCGCACGCCCTCGTCGATCGCGTCGGCGAGCCCGCCGCCGGCGACGTGCACGTCCTGCCCGAGCTCGACGAAGCAGACCACGACGCCGGTGTCCTGGCAGTACGGCATCCGCCTGGTCTTGGCCATCTGGGCGTTGTCCTTCAGGATCTGGAGCACCTGCCGCCCGGCGGCCGAGCGCTCGGTCGTGAGCGCGCGGTCGAAGGCGCGCAGCATGTCGGGCTCCAGCTCGTAGTTCGCCTCCATGCAGAGCTTCTTGACGGCGTCGGTGACGGCGCTGACGTGGACGTCGCGCATCCCGTCACTCCCCCCGGGCGCTCGTGTCGGGGCCGGGCATCCGCATCAGCTCCTCGGCGCCGAACGCCCGCCGGCAGAAGTCGATGGTCGCGGCGGCGGCGCGCACCGTCAGCTGCGAGGTGATCGTGTGGCAGCCGGGCGGGATTCTCTGCGTCGCGGTCTTCATGGCGCTGCTCCTCTGCTACAGCTTGAGCTTCTCGACCAGCTCGCGGACGGCGTCGGCGGACTTCTGGAAGGCGGCCTGCTCCTCCGGCGTCAGCGTGATCTCGATGATCCGCTCGACGCCCGTCCGCCCGAGCTTCACGGGCACGCCGACGTAGAGCCCGGTGACCCCGTACTGCCCGCTCAGGTAGGCGGCGCAGGGCAGGATCTTCTTCTTGTCCTTGAGGATCGCCTCCACCATCTCCACGGTCGCGGCGCCGGGCGCGTAGTAGGCGCTGCCGGTCTTGAGCAGGTTCACGATCTCGGCCCCGCCGGCGGCCGTCCGCTTCACCAGCGCGTCGATCCGGTCCTTCGGCAGGAGGTCGGTGATCGGGATGCCGGCCACCGTCGAGTAGCGCGGCAGCGGCACCATGGTGTCCCCGTGGCCCCCCAGCACGAAGGCGGAGACGTTCTCGACGGAGACGTCCAGCTCCCGGGCGATGAAGGTGCGGAAGCGCGCGGAGTCGAGCACGCCCGCCATCCCGATCACGCGCTCGGGCGGGAAGCCCGACCGCTTCCACGCGAGCTGGACCATGGCATCGAGCGGGTTCGTCACCAGGATCAGGATCGCCGTGGGCGACCGCGTCACGAGCTGGTCGACCACGCTCCCCACGATCTCGGCGTTCTTGAACAGCAGGTCGTCGCGCGTCATGCCCGGCTTGCGGGCCAGGCCGGCGGTGATGACGACGATGTCGGAGCCGGCGGTGTCGTCGTACCCGTTGGCGCCGGTCAGGCTCGAGTCGTAGCCGTGGATGGGCCCGGTCTGGAGGAGGTCGAGCGCCTTGCCCTGGGGCACGCCCTCGATGACGTCGACCAGCACGACGTCGCCGAGCTCCTTCTCGACCGCGTACTGGGCCACGGTGGCGCCGACGTTCCCGGCGCCGACGACGGTGATCTTGGGACGCATGCGGTCTCTCCGTCAGGCCTTCTTCATGTTCTCGACGATGGCGGTGCCGAACTCCGAGCACTTCACCTCGCGCGCGCCCTCCATCAGTCGGGCGAAGTCGTAGGTCACGACCTTCTGGCCGATGGTGGCCTCGAGCCCCGCGACGATGCGGTCGGCCGCCTCGTTCCACCCCAGGTAGCGCAGCATCATCTCGCCGGAGAGGATCACCGAGCCGGGGTTGACCTTGTCCTGGCCCGCATACTTGGGCGCGGTGCCGTGGGTGGCCTCGAACAGCGCGTGGCCGCTCTCGTAGTTGATGTTGGCGCCGGGCGCGATGCCGATGCCGCCCACCTGGGCGGCCAGCGCGTCGGACAGCAGGTCGCCCGTCAGGTTGCAGCAGGGGACCACGTCGAACTCGTCCGGCCGCGTCAGGATCTGCTGCAGGAAGGCGTCGGTGATCGCGTCCTTGACGAGGATCTTGCCGGCCGGCGGCTTCCCGTCGCACTCCTCCCACGAGACCAGCCGGTCGGAGAACTCGCGCCGGGCCAGCGCGTAGCCCCACTTCATGAACATGCCCTCGGTGTACTTCTGGATGTTCCCCTTGTGCACGAGGGTCACGTTGCGCCGATTGTTCTCGATGGCGTAGCGGAAGGCGGCGCGGATCAGGCGCTCGGAGCCTTCCTTGGAGACGGGCTTGATGCCGATCGAGGAGGTCTCCGGGAACCGGATCTTCCGGACGCCCATCTCCTGCTGCAGGAAGCGCACGACCTTCTTCGCCTCCGGCGTCCCCTGCTCCCACTCGATGCCGGCGTAGATGTCCTCCGTGTTCTCGCGGAAGATCACCATGTCGACCTTCTCGGGGCGCTTGACCGGCGACGGCACGCCCTTGAAGTAGCGCACCGGGCGCAGGCAGACGTAGAGGTCGAGCTCCTGGCGGAGCGCGACGTTGAGCGAGCGGAAGCCCTCCCCGATGGGAGTGGTGAGCGGGCCCTTGATCGCCACCAGGTACTCGCGGATCACGTCGAGCGTCTCGCCGGGCAGCAGGTTCGGCGGGCACTCGGCCCCGTACACGGCCTTGGCCTTGTCGCCCGCGTACACTTCGGCCCAGGCGATCTGGCGGCGGCCGCGGTAGGCCTGCTCCACCGCCGCGTCGAGCACCCGCACCGCCGCGCGCCAGATGTCGGGCCCGGTGCCGTCGCCCTCGATGAACGCGATGATGGGGCGATCGGGCACGGTGAGCTTGCCGTGCTTGACCGCGATCTTCTCTCCCGCCGGAATCCTCACCTTCCCTGGCATCAGTCGTCACCTGCCCCTAGGGCGAAGCTGCTCATGCCCTCGACTCAGATTTAGTGTTGCTCACGTGATTCGCTTGTAAATGGGCTTGCCACCCTGAACACGTGTCCGAGCCGTTCCGACCTTGATTTTGATGGCCCCAATTGGCTGACGTCCGGCCTGCGAGTGAGAAAGCACAGGAGGCAGGTTATCCGCGGTGACCTTTCCAACGATTTGGTTAATGTCTTTGCCTCCGGGTGTCCCGTTCTTCTCGGTGCCCACCGTAACGACTATCGAACCAACCCCTGGTTTCGCCATCACAGCCTCCATTCCTGCTGCCGTTGGAGAACCGTCGCCTACCTCAGTTCTTTTGCTCGTCCTATTTGATCGCGTTGAGGGCCGAGCCCGCCCGGAACCAGCCGATCTGTTCGTCGGTCAGGCTGTGGCGGCACTGGATCGTCTCGCTCCGGCCGTCTGGCTTCTTGATCGCGACGGTGACGGGCACGCCGGGGGCGAGCCCCTTGAGCCCGGTGACGCTGACGCGGTCCATCTCCTGGAAGCGACCGTAGTCCCGCGGGTCGGCGAACGTGAGCGGCAGCACGCCCTGCTTCTTGAGGTTCGTCTCGTGGATGCGCGCGAAGCTCCGGACGATCACCGCCTTGCCCCCCAGGTAGCGCGGCGACATCGCCGCGTGCTCGCGGCTCGAGCCCTCGCCGTAGTTCTCGTCCCCGATGACGAGCCACGACGCGCCCGCAGCCTTGTAGGCCCGCGCGATCGCCGCGAACGGCACGCCGCGCTCGCCCGTGAGCACGTTGGTCCCCTCGCCCGTCTCGCCCGTGAAGGCGTTGACCGCGCCGAGGAACATGTTGTCGCTGATCTTGTCGAGATGGCCGCGGTAGAGGAGCCAGCGCCCGGCCGGCGAGATGTGGTCGGTGGTCGTCTTGCCCTTGGTCTTGACCAGGATCGGCAGGTCGAAGAAGTCCGTGCCGTCCCAGGCCAGGAAGGGCTGGAGGACCTGCAGGCGGTCGCTGTGGGGCGGGATCTCCACGACCACGCTGTCCCCGTCCGCGGCCGGCGCCTCAAAGCCCTCCTCGCCGCGCGCGAAGCCCGCCCGCGGCAGCTCCTCGGCCTCGGGCGGCGTGAAGCGGACCGGGCGGCCGTCGGGGGCGGCGAGCGCCCCGTGGACGGGGTCGAACTCGAGCGTGCCCGCGAAGGCCAGCGCCGTGACGATCTCGGGGCTCGTCAGGAACGAGAGGGTGGCCGCGCTGCCGTCGTTGCGCCCCGGGAAGTTGCGGTTGAACGAGGAGACGATCGTGTTGGCCTCCTCGCGGCCGACGTCCGAGCGCTTCCACTGCCCGATGCACGGGCCGCAGGCGTTGGCGAGCACCGTGCCGCCCATCTTCTCGAAGATCTCGATCAGCCCGTCGCGCTTGATCGTCTGGTAGATGCGCTCCGAGCCCGGGGTCACCAGGAAGGGCATCCTGGCCCGCAGCCCTGCCTTCATCCCCTGCAGCGCGATGTGGGCGGCGCGGCGCATGTCCTCGTAGGAGGAGTTGGTGCAGGAGCCGATGAGCGTGGCCTTGATCTGGGCCGGCCAGCCGTTGTCCCGCACCTCGGCGGCCAGCCGGGAGATCGCCCGCGCCCGGTCCGGCGAGTGGGGGCCGACGATGTGGGGCTCGAGCGTGTCGAGGTCGATCTCGACCAGCTCGTCGTAGAAGCGCTTCGGGTCGTCGAGGACCTCGGGGTCGGGGACGAGGTGCTCGGCGTGCCGCTCGGCCAGCGCCGCCACGTCGGCGCGGTCTGTCGCCCGGAGGTAGGCCGCCATGCGGGAGTCGAACGGGAACACGGAGGTCGTGGCCCCGAGCTCCGCGCCCATGTTGCAGATGGTGCCCTTCCCGGTCGCGCTGATCGACTCGGCGCCGGGGCCGAAGTACTCGACGATCTTGTTGGTGCCGCCCTTGACCGTGAGGACGCCGCACAGGTAGGTGATGACGTCCTTCGAGGAGGTCCAGGCGTGGAGCTTGCCGGTGAGGCGCACGCCGATGAGCCTGGGGTGCAGGACCTCCCACGGCAGCCCCGCCATCACCTCGCCCGCGTCGGCCCCGCCGACGCCGATGGCGAGCATCCCGAGCCCCCCCGCGTTGGGCGTGTGGGAGTCCGTGCCGATCATGAGCCCGCCGGGGAACGCGTAGTTCTCCAGGACCACCTGGTGGATGATCCCCGAGCCGGGGCGCCAGAAGCCGATCCCGTACTTGCGGGAAGCGGAGCGGAGGAAGTTGTAGACCTCGTTGTTCTCGGTGACGGCGCGGCGCATGTCGTCGGAGGCGCCGCTTTCCGCGCGGATCAGGTGGTCGCAGTGCACCGTCGACGGCACCGCGACCTTCTTCTGGCCCGACTGCATGAACTGCAGCAGCGCCATCTGGCCGGTTGCGTCCTGCATGGCGACGCGGTCGACGCGCAGGCGGAGCTGGGTCCGGCCGCGGTCCCAGACCTGATTGTCGAAGTCGGCGGCGTGGGCGACGAGGATCTTCTCGGCCAGCGTCAGCGCGCACCCGAACTTCGCCCGGGCCCGGGCCAGCCGGCCCGGCATCGACGTGTACAGGGCCTGGATCTGCGGCACCGCCATGCGGGCCTCCTCCGTTTCCGGTCGTCGCGAGCGGGCAAAAATATCGCCCCCGGTCCGGCGGACAGGAGGCGACCTCAAACCAAATCAATTTACTCTCGTGCGGACTTGCGTGTCAATGGAGCGGCCTCCACGCTCCGTGCTCGCATGCCCGCATCGAGCCCGCGGTGATCGGCAGGATCGGCATGACGAGCGAGCGAACCGGCGGTCGCTTCGACGTGGTCCGGAAGGACGTGCTGGCGAGCCGCGCCGGCGTGCGCTACCGGGACTTCCGCCGCACGCTCACACCCCGCTTCGGCCTCGTCTGGCGGCACCTGCTCGCCGGGCACGCGAGCCTCGTCCTCGTCGGCGCCCTCGTCGTCACGCTCGGCCGGCGGTCTCCAGGCCTGCCGCGTCCCCCTGCTCCCGGCCGGCGCCGTCCTGCTCGGCTACGCGCTCGCGTACATCAACCTCTTCCTGCGCGAGGCCGCGCAGTACAACCTCGCGCCGATGCGCCGCTGGAACGACCGCCTCGCGAACCTGGTCATCGGCTCGCTCTCCGGCAGCTCCTCGAGCATCGCGACGACATGGCCGACCGGCGCGTCGACTATCACCGCGGGCCCCACGGCGCCGTCAACCGCGTCTTCGGCGACGGCCCGGTGGCCAGCACCTTCGGTGGCGCGGGATTCAACCGGCCCGAAATCGGCGTTCGTCCCGGCCCCGTCTTCTTGTCCCGGAGTGGTCCAGACCGCCTCGCTCGTGATGGGCGGCAAGATCGGGAAAGCCGAAAGCATCGAGCAGCGGAGCGTCCAGGTCCCCCTTTTCCTCGACCGCGGCGCGACGGCCTATGGACAAAGAAGCGGCATCGAGAGTTGACACCGGCGGTGGCGAGACGAGGCTCCCGGGGTGCCGAG
>JACQCN010000465.1 GCA_016201575.1 Candidatus Rokuibacteriota bacterium
CGCCACCACGGCCTGCGGCGCGTCCTCCTGCAGGAAGTGGCCGGCGTCCTCGAGGGCGACGATCGAGGCGCGGGGCAGCGCGCGCCGCCACATCTCGAGCACCGGCGCCGTGAGCACGGAGTCGTGCATGCCCCAGACAACCACCGTCGGCACCGGGTCGAACGCGCCGAGCGCCCGCTCGATCCGCTTCATCTCCGCGAACGAGGGATCACCCTCGCCGACGGGAATGTCCCGCGACCAGCAGAGGAGCGCGATCCGGGACGCGGGCGTGGGGAACGGGGCGAGGTAGGCCTCCAGCAACTCCTTGCTGACGCGCTCCGGGTGACACGTGCCGCCCATCAGCGCGGGCTCGACGTAGCCGTTGCGCTCGAGCACGAAGTGCTCGCCACGCCGGGAGCGGATGATCTCGAGCAGCCGGGGCAACGGCCCGCCGGGCCAGGGCGCGAAGGCCCACGTGTTCATGAGCGCGAGCCGCTTCACGCGGTCGCGGTGCCGCACGGCGAAGCCGAGCCCGACGGGGCCGCCCCAGTCGTGCAGCACGAGCGTGATGCCGGAGAGGTCGAGCGCGAGCAGCAGGCGCTCGAGGTTGTCGATGTGCTGCGCCAGGCGGTAGCGCTCGCGCTCGGGCGGGGTCCCCGACTTGCCCATGCCCATGTGATCGGGGACCACGCACCGGTAGCGCGCCGACAGCGGCGGGATGCAGCGCCGCCAGAGGTACCCCCACGTGGGGTCGCCGTGCACGAACACGACCGGCTCGCCCGCGCCCTCGTCCACGAAGTGCATGGCGAAGCCGTTGACGGTGCGGTAGCGGGGGGCGAAGGGAAACGTTCCGTTGAAGGTCTCGTCGCGGATGTTGACCACCCTGCCCCCCGGTCGGGCTACTTGTCGGGATGGATGTACGTCAGCGCATGACGCGTCGCGATCTTGCCGGCCCGATTGATGCGCTCCGCGAGGTCGTATGTCAAGGGTCCCCGATGGCCATGTCTGCGAGCGCGCGCTCGGCCAGGTGGCGCAACTCGGCCTTGGCGCGCGCCACCGCCTCGGCGTCGCCGCCGGGAACCAACACGGCGGGCAGGAACACCACGCGCATCGATCCCGGACGAACGCGCCAGGCCCCGAGCTGGACCTTTCTCGGCGGCCTGCCACCCCGTCTCCGCGAACCCCTCCGAGCTTCTCTAAAGAGGCGCGTGTCGGACTGACCTCTGTCCGAGCGCCGGCTCCGCCGGCGCAACTCCATTCTGGGGGAGGTCTCGGAGGGGGCCGTAGAGGCCCCCGATTAATCCCAGAGGCGCGTCGAGAAGTAGCGCTCGCCGAGATCGTTGAAGAGGGTGACGAAGCGGCCCCGCCGCTCGCGGCGGGCGACGCGCTCGACACCCGTCAGGTAGGCGCCCGAGGACTGGCCCACGAAGAAGCCCGAGCGCGCCAGCCGCACGCACATCGCGTAGGCGTCGTCGATCGTGACGTGGATGCGCTCGTCGATGATGCCCTCGTCGAGGATCGCGGGCACGATGTCCTCCGGGCGGCCGAGCGGCTTGAGGCCCTCGATGCCCGGGAAGGCGTCGGGGATGACGACGACCACCCGGATCTTCGGGTCGTGCTCCTTGAGGCGCCGGCCGATCCCCGTCACGGTGCCGCCCGTGCCCACCCCCGCCACCAGGTGCGTGAGCCGGCCGCCGGTCTCCTCGAGGATCTCCATCGCCGTCGTCTCGTAGTGCGCCCGCCAGTTGTCCTCGTTGCCGTACTGATCGCAGAAGAAGTAGCGGGCGGGGTCGGCCTCGTAGCGCCGGCGCACCTCGCGCAGCGCCTCGTCGTAGCCCTGCAGCGCGTCGGTGAACACCAGCCGGGCGCCGTGGGCGCGCATCCGCTTCTTGCGCTCGGCGCTGGCGTTGTCGGGGATCACGATCTCCACGGGCTGGCCGATGATCCCGCCGATCATCGCGTAGGCGATGCCCGCGTTGCCCGAGGAGCTGTCGAGGATGACCTTGCCGGGCTCGAGCCGGCCCTCGGCGAGAGCGCCGAGCAGCATCCGCAGCACCGGACGGTCCTTGAGCGAGCCGCCGGGGTTGCACAGCTCCATCTTGGCGAGCACCTCGACGCCGGGCAGCTCGTCGCGGAAGAGCTCGACGGGCACGAGCGGCGTGTTGCCGATCGCCCGGAGCGCCGGGTAGCGGTCCAGGAAGGGCTCGATGCGCTTGTCCCAGGGCATGACGGTCGCAGACTCCTATTCTCCCGAACGGGTGTTCATCCGGATGATTCTATCCTAGGCGGGGCGCGGCGGCTCGCCGGGCGTGGCGGGACGCCGGCCCAGGAGGCTCAGCCCGCGGACGCTGACGACGACCTCGTCTTGCTGGTTCCGCATCTCGAGCAGCGAGCGCAGAATGCCGCGGTCGGGCTTGCTCCGCGAGGGGATGGTCTCGAGCACTGTCATCCGCGCCGACAGCGTGTCGCCCGGCCGCACCGGCTTGAGCCAGCGCAGCTCGTCGATGCCGGGCGACCCGAGGCCCGCCGTGTGCCGGACGAACCCGTCGTGGAGGAGGCGCATCATGAGCGAGCCGGTGTGCCACCCGCTGGCGATGAGGCCGCCGTACATCGTGCCGGCGGCCGCCGCCTCGTCGGTGTGAAAGACCTGGGGATCGAACTGGCGGGCGAACGCGATGATCTCGTCCCGCGTGATGGTCACGGAGCCGAGCTCGATCACCTCGCCGGGCTTGAAATCCTCGAGGTAGCGCATGCCCATACTGTAGCTTGACAATCCTTCGGCGTCGGCCCAGAGTCTCGGCCACGTGAGCCGACTCCTCGCCGCCGCCGTCGCCTCGGCCGCCTGCCTGTGCGTCGCCGCCGCTGTCGCCGACGAGGCGGCGCCCACGATCCCCGAGGGCGCGGTCCAGGTGGGCGACAGCGTCAAGGCCTGCAGCGACGAGGCCTACGCGCGGTTCTACGAGCACCGCTACCAGACGAAGCCGCTGCCCGCGGGGCAGGAGTTCGACCTCATGCTGGTCGGCGGGTTCCAGCCCGCCGAGCCGGCGCGGCACGGCCCGCCGCTCGTGTGGCTCTGGTTCGGCCCGCGCCTCGAGGTGGTGGACGTCGTGCTCACGCTTCCCGGCCGGCCCGTCGAGCGGCTGACCAACTCCGAGCTGACGAGGCGCTGGCCGCACATCTGCATGCTGATCGAAGACCTGCACCGCTGACACCACCACAGGAGGCGCGCATGCCACTCACGACGCGATATCTGTTCACCGCCTCGATGGACGTCGAGCCCGACAAGGAGGCGCTGTTCAACGAGGTCTACGACCAGGAGCACGTGCCTCTGCTGCTGGCGGTGCCGGGCGTGGTCTCGGTGGCGCGCTTCCGGACCGAGCCGCTGACGATCGTCCTCGGCGGGCAGCGGAGGACCATCGTGGTCGAGAACGAGCCGCGGTACAGCGCGGTCTACGAGATCGAGAGCCCCGAGGTGCTGACGAGCGACGCCTGGGCGCGGGCCGCGGAGAGCGGGCGCTGGCCGGGCCAGGTGCGGCCGCACACGAAGAACCGGCGGCACCTGCTCCAAGCGCGGATCGGCGCCGCCCGCTGACCGCGGCCTCTCACGCCGGCTCCTGTTCGGGCGCGAGGGGTCCTCGTGCGTGCGCTCCAGGTAAAGGGAGCTGTTCTCACAACCTCTCAGCCCGGGCCGAAGGGGCGGTTGCGGGTTGTCCCCGGCGCCAGCCAAGAGTCAGCCCGGGGACAGGCGAGCGGATATACTGTGGCCCTGTCGCCCACCCGCGATCCGGAAGGGAGCGCCATGCGGCTCGTGACCCCGGGAGCGCTCGCCGTCGTCACGCTCGCGACGCTGACGCTCGTCCCGCTGCGCGCCGGGACCGTCGTCGACCCGGGCGCGCCCTTCAAGGGCCTCGCGGGCCAGCTCCTGGTGGCGTCGCCCACGATGGGGGATCCGCACTTCACCCGTACCGTGATCTACATGGTGCGCCACACGGAGGAAGGCGCGCTCGGCGTGGTCGTGAACCGCCCGATCGTCGACGTTCCGCTCGCGCGCCTGCTGCGGGACCTGGGCCTCGAGCCCGGGCGGGTCGAGGGCACGGTCCGCGTGCACTACGGCGGGCCGGTCGAGCCGGCCCGCGGCGTCGTGCTGCACACGTCGGACTACTCGGGCCCGGGGACGGTCCGCGTGACCGGCGGCTTCGCGCTCACCACCGAGCCCTCCATATTCAACGACATCGCCGTCGGCGGCGGCCCGCGCCGGAGCCTCTTCGTGCTGGGGTACGCCGGCTGGGCGTCCGGCCAGCTCGAGGCGGAGATCGACGCCGGGGCCTGGGTCACCGCGCCCGCCGACGAGGCGCTGCTGTTCGACGGCGACTACGGCACGAAGTGGGAGCGGGCGATGGCCCGGCAGACGATCCGGCTGTAGAGCGACCCCGCCGATGCCGACCTGGGACCTCGTGATCCGCGGCGGCACCCTCATCGACCCCGCGCAGGGCATCTCCGCGCGGCGCGACGTCGCCTTCCGCGACGGCACGGTCGCCGCGGTGGCGGAGACGCTCGATCACGCCGGCGCCCGCGAGGCGATCGACGCCACGGGCGCCCTCGTGACGCCGGGCCTGATCGACCTCCACGCGCACGTCTATCACGGCGCCTCGATCATCGCGGTGCACGCCGACCGGACCGGGCTCGTCAACGGCGTGACCACCGTCGTCGACGCGGGGAGCGCCGGGTGGACCAACTTCGCCGCGTTCCGCGACTACGTGATGCCGGCCTACCAGACCCGCGTGTACGCGTTCCTCCACATCGGGGCCACCGGGCTGACGATCACGCGGTTCGCGCCGGAGCTGGGCGACATCGCGTTCGCCCAGGTCGAGGAGGCCGCGCGGGTGATCGGCGAGAACCGCGGGCTGATCCTCGGCGTCAAGGTCCGGATCGCCAGCGGCGCCACCGGGCGTGGCGACCAGGCCAACGCGCGCGAGGCGCTCCGGCGCGCGCGCCGGGCCGCCGATCTCGCGGGCGTCCGGCTCATGGTGCACGTGTCGGACACGCCCATCCCGCTCCCGGAGATCCTCGAGCAGCTCCGGGCAGGCGACACGGCCACGCACATCTTCAACGGCCACGCCGAGCAGGTGCTGGGCGCCGACGGGCGCGTGCGACCCGAGGTGCGAGCGGCGGCGGAGCGAGGCGTGGTGCTGGACGTCGGCCACGCGTCGGTCCACTGCGACGTCACCGTCGTGCGGCGGTCGCTCGCGCAGGGCCTCCGGCCGACCACGCTCAGCACGGACCTGCACAACCCGCCGCCCGCCCGGGTCGTCTACAACCTGCGCGGGCTCATGTCCAAGTTCCTCGCCCTCGGCCTCCCGCTGGAGGAGGTGGTGGCGTCGGTGACGAGCCGGGCGGCCGCCGCGGCCGGCAAGTCGGCGGAGATCGGCTCGCTGGCGCCCGGCCTGGCCGGCGACGCCGCGGTGCTCGAGCTGGAGGAAGGCCGCTTCAGCTTCGTGGACGGCGCCGGCAACGAGGTGAAGGCCGC
>JACQCN010000466.1 GCA_016201575.1 Candidatus Rokuibacteriota bacterium
CCCCCGAGCTTCCCGGCGGCCTCCCCTCGGGCCTGCTCCAACGACGGCCGGACATCCGCGCAAGCCAGGACCGGGTCAAGGCGGCGGCGGCGCGGGTGGGCGTGGCGCGCGCCCTCTACTTTCCGGAGTTCACGCTCAACATCGCGGCGGGCGCGGTGTCGATCTCGACGGGCAGCCTGTTCCTTCCCGGCAGCTTCGCGATGGATTTCCTCGCGAGCGCCGTCCAGCCGCTCTTCCGGGGCGGCGCGCTCGAGGCGAACTTCGACGCCAACGTCGCCGCCTACAAGCAGGAAGTCGCCGCGTACCAGGAGACCGTGCTCACGGCCTTCCGCGAGACCGCGGACGCGATCTCGCAGGTCCAGGAGCTGACGAACCGGCGCGACCGGCTCCGGCAAGCCGTCGTGGACCAGGACCGCTCGTATCAGCTCGCCATCCGCTCGTACAAGGCCGGCGCCACGTCCTCCCTCGACGTGCTCGACGCCCAGCGAAACCTGCTCGCCGCGCAGGACGCGCTGTCGGCCGTCGAGGGCCAGCGGTTCGTCGCGATGATCTCCCTCTACAAAAGCCTGGGCGGCGGCTGGGACGCCGCCGAGCGCTGAGAAGGGCTTATCTGCTTCGTTGGCTCCTTCGCTCCTCCTCGGTGGTGCGGGGCGCGGTGCTGGTGCTGCGGAACCGCCACACCTGGCCGCCCTTCCTGACGTCGCTCTGCCTCTACTCTGCCAGCGGGAACCTGATGCTCTGGGTGGTGCCGTTTCTGCGCGACGTGTACGGGCTCAGCACGCAGACGGCGGCGATCTACGCGCCCGCCAACGCCCTAGCTGCTGCTGGTGTCGGCCCCCCTGACCGGGTTCCTCTCCGACCGCGTATGGCGGCGCCGCAAGGCCCCGTACGTCGGCCTCACCTGCTGCTCGGTGGTGACGTGGGGCGCGCTGCTGACCACGCTCGGCTCGCTGCCCCTGGCCGGCCTGTACGCGCTGTTCTTCCTGATGGGCCTCGTGGGCGGCGCCTTCGTGCTGGCGTGGCCCATCGGGCGCGAGGTGAACCCGCCGCACCTCGCGGGGGTGGCCGTCGCGGTCGTGAACCTCGGGGGCTTCGTCGGAGCGGCCCTCACGCAGGGGCCCGTGGGAGCGGTGCTCGACGCGGGCTGGACGGGCCGGCTCGTCGCCGGCGCGCGCGCCTACCCCGTGACCGCCTACCGCGCCGCCTTCGGCGTCTGCGCGCTGTTCGTCCTGGCGGCGGCCATCACGGCGCTCTTCGTGCGCGAGACGCACGCCCGCAATGTCCATGCCAATCCGCTTTGAGGCGCGGGAGTCCATTCACCCCGGGTCCCCCCTTCGTGCTAGTGTGGTCTCTGGATGCGGCTGGCCTCCAAGATTTTCCTGGCCTCTTCGCTCGTGATCCTGGTCCTCGTGGGGGTGGCCGCGTGGAGCCTCCAGGCGGTGGACCGGCTGGTCTCGGTGAACCGTGAAATCACGACCCAGACGATACCCGCCCAGCGGCTCCAGGGCTCGCTGCGAGAGTCGCTGCTGAGTCTCGTCCGGCTCGAGGCGCGCTACCTCGTCCTGCGGGATCCCACCTACGCGTCGCTCTGGAACGACCGCGCCACCCGGCTGTCGGGCGAGCTGGACCTGATCGGGCGCTTCGTGACGAGCCCCGAGGAGCGCGCCCGCCTGGAAGAGACGGTGTTCGCCTTCGCGGAGTACCGCGCCGCGGTCTCGTCGGAGCGCGCGCTCCTGCAGCGCGGCTTCGTGCAGCGCGCGATCCAGGTGTCGGAGACCGAGGCGCGGGCGGCCTCGGAGCGCGTGGAGGCGGGGCTCGACCGCCTGATGGAGGCCACTCAGGGCGCGCTCGAGCACGCCAAGGCGGAGGCCGCCCAGCTCGAGGAGCGGACGTGGAGCACGATCGTGATCGCGCTCGTGGTGGCGGTGGTGGCGACGATGGGCAGCACGGCGGTGATCGCGGTCCGGATGACCCGCGCGCTCCGCCGGCTCTCGCGCGCCACCGCCTCGCTGGCCGAGGGGGCCTTCGAGCCGGTGGCCATCGAGACGGCCGACGAGATCGGCGATCTCGCGCGATCGTTCAACGGCATGGCGGCCCGGCTGCACGAAGCGGAGGCGATGAAGGAGGACTTCTACTCGACGATCTCGCACGAGCTGCGCTCGCCGCTCACGTCCGTCCGGGAGGCGGCGCACCTCCTCCAGGAAGGCGTGCCGGGGCCGCTCACGGCCAAGCAGGCGCGGCTCGTGCTGATCATCAAGCACAGCACGGACCGGCTCCTGCGCCTGGTCAACCAGGTCCTCGACCTGTCCCGGCTGCGCGCGGGGCTGCTGCCCCTCGAGCGCCGGTCGTTCGACCTCGAGCACGCGGTGGCGCGCGCCGCGGAGGAGCTCCGGCTGCAGGCCGACGAGCGCGGCATCACGCTCCACCGCGAGTACGGGCCGGGCTCGTTCGGCATGTTCGGCGACGAGGACCGCATCGTGCAGGTCCTGGTGAACCTGATCGCCAACGGCATCCGCTTCACCCCGACCGAGGGGACCGTCACGGTGCGGCTCGTCGACGCGGGGCCCGAGATCGAGATCCACGTCGAGGACACCGGCTCCGGCATCCCCGCCGAGGCGCTGCCGTTCGTGTTCGACCGCTTCCGCCAAGCCCACAGCGGGCAGGGCGGCGCCGGCCTCGGGCTCGCCATCGTGCGCGCGATGGTGGAGGCCCACGGCGGGCGCGTGTCGGTCGAGTCCCAGGAAGGCAAGGGGAGCCGCTTCACGGTCGTCGTGCCGCGACGGGGGACCGACCAATGAGAAGACGCGGAGCCACCCTATGGCACGCCCTGCGGCCGCAGGGCGTCGCTGGTGTCGGGGGCGTGGAAAGAATCGCCTGCGCGCTCGCTGCCCTCCTCCTGCTCGGCGGCTGCCTGGCGCCGCTGACGCGGCCGGCGCCGTCCCCGCTCCTCGCGCGCGGAGACGAGCGGCTCGTCGCGGGCGAGCTCACGGAGGCCCTCGCGCTCTACGACGCGTTCCTGAAGGCCGCGCCCGACGATCCGGCCGCGGGCCGCGTGCGCGCCACCCGGGCGCTGATCGACCGCGTGCAGCGCGCCGAGGCGGCCGCGCGACGGCTCGAGCGGGAGGCGGCGCAGGGCGACGAGGATGTGGCGCGGGCGCGCGCCGAGCTGTCGGCGCTGCGGGGCGAGACGGCCCGGCTCAAGACCGACATCCAGCGGCTCAAACTGATCGACCTCCAGCTCGAGCGGCGGGCGAGGTGATGGGGCGAGCCGCCGGCGAGCGTTCCCTAGCGCGGATCATTCACGACCGTCGCGCCCAGCGGCGGGCGGGTCCTGTCGCGGCCGGCAGGCCCATCCGTCCTCGCTCGATACCCCACTCGCTGCGGGCGGGCGGGCCTGCCTGCCGCGCCACCCGCCCGGCTTCCCGTGGTGCCCTTCGTGAATACTGCGCGCAAGGGCAAGCCCCGCAGCGTGGCAGTGCGAGCTGCCGCCCCGCCGTTCGAGCCGAACGGCACCGCCGCGAGGCGAGGCCCGAGTTGGTTCGAGCCGAACGGC
>JACQCN010000456.1 GCA_016201575.1 Candidatus Rokuibacteriota bacterium
CTGCGCCCTGCGCCACCCGCCCGGGCGCGCCATCGCCGTTCGTGAATAATGCGGGCTAGAGGCGGGCGGAGCCGCCCATCACGCGCAGGAAGTCGCCCAGGGCGGCGAAGCGCATGAAGGGGTTGGTCCGCTTCTCGGCGCCGATCGTGGAGTGCGGGCCGCCGTAGTTGTGCCCGGGCAGCAGGATGGTGTCGTCGGGCAGCGCGGCCAGCCGCTGCGTGAGGGAGTAGTACATCTCCTTCGGGTCGCTGCCGGGCAGGTCCGTGCGCCCGCAGGCGCGGATGAAGAGCGTGTCGCCCGACACGAGGCGGCCGTCCACGAGGAAGCACTGCGACCCCGGCGTGTGGCCGGGCGTGTGCAGGAACGTGAGCGTGAGGCGTCCGACCGGCAGGGTGTCGTGGTTGTCGACCTTGACCAGGTCGGAGCCGAGGCCCTTCAGGAACTCGCGCTCGGCCTTGTGCACGTAGACCTTCACCGGCACCCGCGCCAGCAGCTCCTCGACGCCCGGGATCCGGCCGGGCATGCCCCAGGACTCGAGGCTGCCGCCGACGTGATCCTGGTGCGTGTGGGTCACCAGCGCGCCGGTGAGGCGCATGCCGTCGGCCTGCGCGGTCTCGACGATGGTGTCGATCTCCCAGGCGGGGTCCACGACCACGCACTCGCGGGCCACGGGGTCGCCGACCAGGTACACGAAGTTCTGCATCGGCCCCAGCTCCATCTGCTTCAGGTAGAGGCTCACTCGGCTACGCCCCCCCCTCCGAGGAACTCATCCACCCTGGAAGTCCTCGGGCACCTTCGGCGGCGGGCCGAGCCGCGTGGTGTCCACCGTGTAGACGGCGCCCCGCGTGCGCACGTAGTACTGGCCGCCTTCCTGCTTGCCGATGGTGACGGTGGCGATCTGGGTCCCATCGGCCTTGAACAGCGTCACCTCGAGGGTGGGGTCGTCGAACCCGTACTTCTTCCCGTCGCGCGCGCCGGCGAGCATGTCGTTCCAGCGGAGCGCGGTCACCGTCCCCACGAGGTCCTCGACCGCGGTGTTCTTGGCCGCGCCGCGCGTGGGCTCGACGAGCTTCCAGCTCGCGACGCCGGCGCGCTCGAGGACCGCCGTGTGGGTCCCGCGCCGGACCCGGACGCGCGTGACGTCGCGCTGGGAGACGTCGGAGAAGAGCATGTGGTCGCGCAGCTCGCTGGCCGACTTGCCGAGGTCGCCGACGAACCGGGCCTCGACCAGCACGGGCCCCTGGCCGGAGCTCTCCGCGTACGCGCTCGGCTGCCCGCCGCGCGTCTCCTTCGACGGCGCCAGGGTGAGGACCTTCGGCGTCTTGACGTCGCCCTCCCACAGCGACACCTTCACCGTGGGCGTGAACCGGACGCCCGGCAGGAACGCCTGCGCCTTCATCTCGCGGAGCTGGAACAGCATCCCGTTGATGACCGGGTTGTCGCCCGGCAGCGCCTCGGGCTCGGTGATGCGCCAGCGCTCGCCCTGCCGGGCGAGCGTGACCTTGCCCTTGGGGCTCTCGATCGCCATCCGCGTCAGCTGGTCGCGGTCGAAGGCGATCACGGTCTTATCGCGGAGCACGGCCACGTTCTTCGGGAGCTTCGCCCAGATCGGCTCCTCGAGAAGGAGCACCGAGGTCTCTCCCGGCCGCATCGCGTAGACGCCCTTCTTCGGCGGGTCGACGCGCCCGAGGAGGAGCGTCTTCTCCGCCCGGTCCTTGTCCTTGCCGGTGACGAGCGTCACCCGGATCGGCCGGTCGAGTCCGTAGGGCGCGAGCGACGGAGGCCTCTCGGCCACGAACTCTTTCACCTTGCCGAACAGGAGCTTGTCCACGAAGTCGCTCAGCACGTCCCCGTCGGCGCCGAGGGCCACGGGCCTGGTGATGCGCCACTTCTTGGGCTCCGGGCGGTCGAGCTCGATCGTCTCGTCGGGCATCGCGATCCGGAGCCCCGCCAGCGCGTCGCGGTCGAAGGTGAGGATCGTCCGGTCGCGGAAGTCGGAGGCGGGCTTCGTGGCGTCCGTCAGGAGCGTCTCGGGGAGGACGAAGACGGCGGGCGAGCCGACCTTCTTCGCGTAGACCCAGGCGCCGGTCGGGCTCTTCGCCCCGAGCCCGAGCCCGACGGGCTCCGCCTTGCCCTTCACCTTCAGCGTGATGTCGGCCTCCGGCTTGTCGAGCCCGAACTCGTCGAGGGCGGCGGGCTTGCCGGCGACCTCGCGGTCCATCCGGGCGTTGACGAGGTTCGCGACGGCGTCGTCGATCGGGCCCCGCGCGCCCGTCGCGGCCACGGGCGCGAGCATCTGCCAGCCGTCCCCCGCCCGCTTGAAACGCAGGGTGTCCTGCGCGCGCTTGATGGTGAGCTCCTCGACGTCCTTCGGCTCGAGCGTCCAGACCCGGTTCTTCTCGCGCTCGCCCTTCTCCCGCCCGGGCTCGAGGTAGGTGACGTCGTAGGCGTAGAACCCGCCGGCGAGGGCGAGCAGGACGGAGGCGCCGACGGTCGTCTTCCAGTTCATCCGAGGAGGTGATTACCGACCGCGGAGAGTGGCTGTCGCGCGGGCGATTCTTCGAGCCCCCGCGACACCAGCGACGCCGCTCCGCTCTTCTCGGAATCGGGGCTCGCCTCGCCTTCGGCTGCAGCTCGCACTGCCACGCCGCGGGGCTTGCCATAGGGTACGCTCGCCTTCGGCTCGCATCTTCTTACTTGGAGGCGCGCCGCCGGGTGAACACGGCGATGCCGGCCACGAGGGCGATGCCGGGCAGCACGACCACGGGCAGCAGGAACACCACCTGGCCCTGGACCGACGTGAGCATGACCGGCGTCTGCTTCGCGTCCTTGGGCCGGATCGAGATGAGGTCCTCCTGCTCGGCCAGCCAGGAGACGGTGTTGAGGAACAGGTCCCGGTTGCCCTGGACGTTGAGGAACTGGTTCGAGGCGAGGTTGGAGGTCCCGAAGACCACCAGGCGCGTCTTGCCGGAGGTGGCCACCGCCGCCACCGTCAGCGGCCCCTTGGGGTCCGGCGGGTCCGGCTTGGCTTGCCCCTTCTGCAGCGCGGCCCGGTCGGTCTCGCCCCAGCTCTGCGGGCTCGTCTGCGCGAGCGGCTGCACGACGAACTTCCCGGCCGGGGACCGGGGCCGGAGCGAGCGCGTGAGCGGAAACAGCGTGGTGAGGCCGCGCAGGTCGCGCGTGATCGGATGCGGCTCGTACTGCTGGACGATCGGCACCTCGGGCCCGATGCCGAAGAGCCGGCCGATCGGGCTCGCCTCGATCACGAGGTCGTCGTCGAGGAGAACGCCGTACTTCTCGGCGAACTTCTTCAGCCCCTCGCTCTGGAAGGGATCGGCCATGAGGAAGAGCTTCCCGCCCTTGCCCAGGTACTGGTCGAGCGCGTCGACCTCGGGCGGGAACAGGTCGGTTCGCGGCCCCGGCACCATGACGATGGCCGCGTCGTCGGGCACCTTGCCCTCGCGGGCCAGCGCCAGCTCCTTGACCTCGTAGTTGGCCTTCTCCATCGCCGACCGCGCCTCGCTGAAGCCCGGGCGGTCGGTGCTGGTCAGCTCGCGCTCGCCGTGGCCGCGCAGCACGTACACGGTGCGCCGCCCCTCCCGCGTGACCTTCACGAGGCCGTTGGTCAGCTTCTCCTCGTCGGCGTCGAGGACCTTCTCGGACTTGGCCTTGGTCTCGAGCACGATCGTCCCGTACTGCTCGACGCCGTAGCGGCGGGCCAGCCCGGGCTCGCGGTCCGGGTCCGCCGACTTCCAGGTGAAGTGGCCGCCCCCGTAGCCCGCGTACTGGCGCAGCAGGTCCTCCGCGATCTTCTTGCCCGGCTGGTCCGAGCGGTAGAAGGCCGTGGCGGCGACGTCAGTAGCCTTCATGTTGCGGAGCAGCTGGACGGTCTGGGGCGACAGGCTGTTGCGGCGGTTCTCGGTCAGGTCCAGCCGGCCGTGGTGCCGGTAGGAGACCGCCTCCACGAAGGCGATCAGCCCCAGCACGAGCACGATCAGGGCCGCCGAGTTGAGCCCGTAGCGCGTGGCCCGCCGGCCGAAGTCGAGCCGCAGGACCAGCGAGGCCACGACGAGGAGGAGGCCGGCGCCGGCGATCCAGCCGCGGGCGTCGCTCCACTGGGCGCGGACGACGGGCAGCGCCACCGACACCACCAGGAGGACCACGCCCGCGTAGAGGGACCAGAACGCCAGCCGCCGCATCACCCGTTCCACCGGCGCGCTTCCAGCGACCGGAGGGTCAGGAACAGCGCGAGGATCATGAAGTTCACGTAGTAGATGACGTCGCGGGTGTCGAGCACGCCCCTGGAGAAGCTCTCGAAGTGCTCGATGATCGACAGGTGCGACAGGATCTTGCCGGTGAGGCCGCCGGCATAGTCGGCGCTCCAGTTGATGACCCACAGGATCAGCAGCACGCCGAACGTCGAGATCGCCGCCACGATCTGGTTCTCGGTCAGCGACGAGGAGAGGAGGCCGACGGCCAGGAACGTCCCGCCCAGGAGCACGAGCCCGAGGTAGCCCGTCAGCAGCGGGCCCCACTCGAGCCGGGCGAAGTAGAGGACGATGGCCGGGTAGAGCAGCGTGGCCGCCAGCATGACCCCGTAGAGGGCGAAGGCGGCCAGGTACTTGCCGATCAGCACGGCGCCGTCGCGCACGGGGTAGGTCAGCAGCAGCTCGATCGTCCCCGACTTCCGCTCCTCGGCGAAGAGCCGCATCGTGACGATGGGCATCAGGAGCAGCAGGATCACGCTGACGTTCGAGAACAGCGGCCGCATGACCCCGTCGGTGACGTTGAGGTCGCGGGCGAAGGCCGGGTTCATGGCCGCCTGCATGGACGCCATGGAGAAGAAGGCGAAGATCGAGTAGAAGAAGTACCCGACGATCAGCAGGAAGATCGTGAACACGACGTAGGCCACCGGCGACGTGAAGTAGAGCAGCAGCTCCTTCTTGAAGATCGGCCAGACCTTCACGACGGCGCCTCCTCGCCGGCCACGATGCGGATGAAGACCTCCTCGAGCGTCATGCCCAGCCGGCGGAGCTCGAGCAGCGTCCACTTCTGGGCGGCGGCGAGCTGGAACAGGTCGGAGCGCACGTCGCGGTCCCGCGGCGACTCCACCACGAAGGTCCCGACGCCGTCCGTGGCCACACTCCGCTCGACGCTGAGGACGCCGGGAATCCGCCCGATCTCGGCCTTCACGGCGTCGGGTGGGGCCGCCGCCACCTGGAGCTGGATGCGCGTGGTCGGGAAGAACTGCTCCACGAGCGTGTCGATCGGGCCCTGGGCCACGATCGAGCCCTTGTTGATGATGATGACGCCCTGACAGACCATCGAGACTTCGGGGAGGATGTGCGTGGAGAGGATCACCGTGTGCTGCCCGGCCAGCGACTTGATCAGCGCCCGGATCTCGGTGATCTGCTTGGGGTCGAGCCCGATGGTCGGCTCGTCCAGGATCAGCACCTCGGGGTCGCTCACGATGGCCTGGGCCAGGCCCACCCGCTGGCGGTAGCCCTTGGAGAGCTTGCCGATGAGCCGGTTCTGCATGTCGGCGATCAGGCAGCGGTCCATCACGTCGGCCACCCGCCGCTTGCGCTCCGCCCGCCCCACGCCCTTGACCTCCGCCACGAAGTCCAGGTACCGGGCCACCCGCATGTCGGTGTAGAGCGGCACGCTCTCGGGCATGTAGCCGATCCGGCGGCGCACCTCCATCGACTGCTCGAACACGTCGTAGCCGGCCACGCGGGCGCGGCCGCTCGTGGCCGGCATGAAGCAGGCGAGGATGCGCATGGTGGTGGACTTGCCGGCGCCGTTGGGGCCGAGGAA
>JACQCN010000457.1 GCA_016201575.1 Candidatus Rokuibacteriota bacterium
GCCGCCCTCGGGCCCGGTGTGCTCTATCTCCTGACGCACCGTTTCCCACCCCCGCTCGCCCAGCCACTTGATCGCTTGCATCCGCCGACGTCGGCGGAAACCGTAGGCTCCGGCCGCCCGCTAGATGGGGCTGGACAAGAGGAGCGACCGGGTGCACCGTCGCCATGGGAAGGGGTCCGGACTGGCGGCGCTGGAGGAGGGGGCGGAGATGAAGAAGGCAGTCGCGTTGTTCTCCGTGATCATCGTGCTCTTCGGCCAGGCGCTCCTAGCCGAGGCGTGGGGGCACCACGGGTTTCATCACCATTTCGGGCGTCATCGATTCTTCGTGGGCACGACCGTCTTCGTCGGGCCCGGTTTCTGGGGCCCGCCCTGGTGGGTTCCCTACTGGTATCCGCCTGCGTACCAGCCTCCGGTCGTGATTCAGCAGCAGCCGCAGGTGTACGTCCAGCAGAGCCAACCGGCTGTCGCGTCCTATTGGTACTATTGCGCCGACGCGAAGGCGTATTACCCCTACGTCCAGCAGTGCCCCGCGGGCTGGCTCAGGGTCGTCCCTGAAACCACACCCCAGCATCAATAGCGTGGAGATGAAGCTCGGCTTCCTCGGACTTGCGCTGGCGCTCGTGGGCGGCTGCGCAACGGCCGAGTCGGTTCGGGGTCCGGCTTGGAGGAGCGCAGCTAGAAGCCGCCGAGGCTCGGACAGCCGCGGAAGACGGGAGCGCCCGCGGCGACAGGGCCGCGGCAGTGGCCAACGCGGCAGCCGCCGTCCGGACCTTACGTGACGCTCAGGCCTGGATCGATGCCTACGCGGCCACTCATGGAGGGAATCCATCCACTCGATTCGATCCCGCGCTCCGGAGAATCACTGCCGACGTCGCGGCCGCCCGGGGAGCAGCCTTGAAGACCGGTGCTACGCCAGAATCCATCGAGGCCGAGGCTGTGCGGCGGCCACCCACCGTACAGGCAGGTGCCGGTGCGGGAGGTGGAGGCGGGGGCGGCGGCGGAGGCGGCATGTAAGGACCAGGCCCCTACCGACCGCCGCCGGGCGCGCTGGAAGGCATGAACAACAAGGTCAAGGTGATCAGCCATCGCGCCTTCGGCTACCGGACGTCCTGGGCGTACATCGCCAACATCTACCACTACCACTGCTGTGCCGGTCTCCCGCTACCCTGACACTTTTGGGAGGGGAGCCCGACTTATCGTCCAGGGAGAGCTCACGCAGTCCACCATGTACTGCGTTCGCGATCACTTGCGCGGCCCTCCCTCGGTTCCGCACTCCGGAGTCATTGAACGCCCGGCGGGCGTGCGGGCTCAGCAACAAAGCGCCTACCGTTGGTCACGCTCCTGCAACGGGGCAGGTCCCGGATGGGAACCGGCCGCTGGTTCTGCCTCCGGGCGCCGAAGTCGGGTCTCCGCCCGACCGGGAGCGAGCCGGTTCGCAGGCTCGCCCGGGAGCGGCCGCATCGAGGGATGCTGGCGCTCACGCCCGGGCGGAGGCGTTGCCGCCGTCGGCCGGCCTGGGCTCCCCGGCTGCGGCACCGACTCCACGGCTCCGCGATGCTCCACTGGAGGGACCGCCTGACGCGGAATCGGTGGTCCAGCGTCTGGACGCCGTGCGCTCTCGAGACGCTGGGGCGGAGGCGTTGCCGTCGCCGGCCGGCCGGAGTTCCCCGTCTGGGGGACCGATTCCACGGCTCCACGATGCGCCACGGCAGCGGGCGTGGCCTCGGAACCGCGCTCCGCCTCGAAGCGGGGCGGGAGCGGCCGGCGCTGGCGCTCCACCTGGCTCGTGCCGAACGACGGCCGAGGTGGCACTGCCGCCGTCTGAGCGGTTTGGGGCGTGGATACGATGCGCGACGCTGGGGCGCTGACCACCGGAGCGGCCCGCTGGGCCTCACCGCGCGCCACCGCCGGGTGACCGGCCGGCGGCCGCGTGGCGACGACGGGGCGGGCGAGTGTGGCCTCAGGCGGGCGCACCGCAGGGCCGCTCGCGGCGCCGAAGCTCGAGGCCTCGGGTGTCACCCGCAGCGGCCCGCGCACGGGCTCCAGGTCGCGCGTGTCCACCTGAGCGATTCGCGCCTCCTGGACGGGCCGCCCGCCGAAATGATCGTGGCGAATGGCCACCACCGCATTCTGGACGTTCACGTTGTTGTAGACCGTGATGTTGTTGACGTTGACGACGGTCGTGCGGTTGATGACGACGTTGTTGACGACGCGCGGACCGCCCCAGCCGCCCCACCACGCGGTGCCGATGAAGCTGGGCGGCCCCCACCACGGCACGACGGGTTCGCCCCAACCCAGCGCCACCCAGCTGACCACGGGGGCGCCGATGCTCACGCCGATTCCGGGCGCGCCGAAGAACGCCACGAGTGCGGGCGCGTAGGCAGGCCGGACCACGACGGGTCCCGGCGCCCACGCCCAGAAGCCGTCGACGAAGACCCAGCGTCCGTAGTGATAGGGCGCCCACCCCCACCGAGCGGTGTCAACCCAGGTCCAGCCGAAGTGCGGATCCCAGATCCACCGGCCGGTGCTGTAGGGCACCCAGCCGGCTGGAACCGCTTCGGGCACCCACACGTGCCCGTAGGTCTGCACGACGCGCCAGTTGCCGTAGTGATCCAGGTCGTCCGCGCCGTACACGTCCGAGGGCACGTAGCGGCTGCTCATGGCCTCAAGGACGTGATCGGTACGTGCGTAGTTCCACTGGTCGAACGTGTCGAGTTCGGGGGCGACGTAGCTCTGCACGGTCGGCGTCGGCGTGCCTTCGAGGACCACTTCCTCGCTTGGTACGATGGCCACCCCTTGCCCAACGGCGGGCGTCATGGTGGCTCGACCGGCACGCCGCGTGATGAAGGACGTCCGTTCCTGCGTGACGTCGGCGCGGTAATACCCGGGGTGCTCGATCGTGAAGGTCGCGTGGGGCGTGTCCAGTTCCACGGTGCGGCCCGGATCCAGGCTCCGCAGATCGAGGGACACGTGCCCGCTAGTCATCTTCAGTTGCAGGAAGTCGGGCTCCTGGTTCGCGAGTCCCAGCTGCGTGTCGCCCCAGGCCCGCACGAAGGCCCGCGTGCCCACCTGCAGCTCGAGGTTGCCTTGATTGCCCGTGAAGAGCTCGTCACCGGGCGCCAACGGGGTGTTGATTTGGGCGGGCGCCCAGTCCTGGGCGCCCGGCCGCCAGAACGAAACCGCCCCGGC
>JACQCN010000458.1 GCA_016201575.1 Candidatus Rokuibacteriota bacterium
CGTCGCCGAGCAGGTCGCGGGCCGGCCCCGCCAGCGCCAGCCGGCCGCTCTCCAGCACGCACGCGCGGTGGGCGATCGCGAGGGCCTGGCGGACGTTCTGCTCGACGAGCAGGACGGTGACGCCGTCCCGGTTGATCGCCTGGATCACCTCGAAGATCCGCCGCACGAAGACCGGCGCGAGGCCGAGGGTGGGCTCGTCGAGCATGAGCAGGCGCGGGCGCGCCATCAGCGCCCTCCCGATCGCGCACATCTGCTGCTCGCCGCCCGACAGCGAGCCCGCGAGCTGCGTTCGCCGCTCCTGGAGCCGGGGGAAGAGCGAGAACACGTGGGCGAGGGTCTGCTCCCGGACGCGGCGCGCCGCCGGCGGGTGGGCCCCCAGCTCCAGGTTCTCGAGCACAGTCATGAACGGGAACAGCCGGCGCCCTTCAGGGACCTGCACGATGCCGGCGTCCACGCGGCGGTGAGCGGGCACGCCGGCCAGGTCGCCGCCGCGGAACTCCACGCGGCCCGCCCGCGGCCGCACGAAGCCCGAGACGACCCGCAGCGTCGTCGACTTGCCGGCGGCGTTGGCGCCCACCAGCGCGAGGATCTCGCCCTCGCGCACCTCGAGCGACACGCCGGCGAGGGCCTGGAGGTCGCCGTAGAAGGCGTCGACGCCCTCAATCCTGAGCAAGCACGAACTCCTCGCCGAGGTAGGCGTCGACCACGCGCGGGTCCCGGGCCACCGCGGCGGGCGGCCCCTCGGCGATCTTCTCGCCGTGGTGGAGGACGACGATCCGCTGCGCCAGCCGCATCATCGCCGCCATGATGTGCTCGATCACGAGCAGCGTGAGGCCGTCGGCGTGGAGCCGGCGGATCAGCTCCAGGATGCGGCCGAGCTCGGTCGGGTTGAGCCCGGCCATGACCTCGTCGAGGAGGACCAGCCGCGGGCGCGTGGCGAGCGCGCGGGCCACCTCGAGGCGCTTCCGGAGGCCGATGGGCAGCGTGCGCGCGGGCGCGTCGCGGAAGGGGCCGAGCCCGCAGGTCTCCAGCACCTCGACGGCGGCGCGCCGGGCCTCGCGCACCGAGGGCACGCGGGTGAGGGCGCCGACCAGCACGTTGTCCTCCACGGACAGGCTGCCGAAGGGCTTGACGAGCTGGAACGTGCGGGTCAGGCCCAGGCGGCAGATCGCGTGCGGCGGCCGGCCCGCGAGGTCCGCGCCGTCGAAGACGATCCGGCCCTCGTCCGGCCGCTGGGCGCCCGCGATCAGGTTGAACAGGGTCGTCTTGCCGGCGCCGTTCGGCCCGATGATGCCGACCAGCTCCCCGCGCTCGACGCGCAGGTCGACGGCGCGCACGGCGGTGAGGCCGCCGAAGCGCTTGGTCACGCCCTCAAGCGCGAGCACGCGAGCCCTCCCCCGCCGCCGCGCGCAGCACCCGGGCCAGGAGCCCGGCGAGCCCCTCGGGGACGAAGCGCACGACGAGGATCAGCACGCTGCCGTAGACGATCAGGTAGATGCCGGTGAGCCCGGCGCGCACGCCGCCGAAGGTCGCGCGCAGGAAGGTTTCGAGCGACGTGATCAAGATCGAGCCGAGGAAGGGACCGAGCGCCGTCCCCACGCCGCCGATGATCGCGTTCAGGGCGAAGCGGATCGAGAGGTCGACGGAGAAGACGTAGAAAGGATCGACGAACCCCACGTACTGCGCCCAGAAGGCGCCGCAGGCGGAGGTCAGGGCCGCGCTCACGGCGATCGCGCGCACGCGGAGGCGGCGCGTCGAGATGCCGAGCGCCTCCGCCGCGTCCTCGTCCTCGCGCACGGCCGCGAGCTGGTAGCCCACGCGCGAGCGCTCCAGGTACACCTCGATCCCGTAGATGGCGAGCGCGAGGGCGAGGGTCAGCCAGACCCACCCCGGCTTGTCGAGCCCGAGCGTCCAGAGGCCCGGGCGGAAGGGGACGGGGATGCCCTCGGAGCCCTGCGTGAAGGCCCGCCACCGGCTCGCGACGATCAGCAGCACCTGGGCGAAGGCGATCGTGGCGAGGGCGAAGTACGGGCCCTTCAGGCGGTTCGAGAGGTAGCCGATGACGAAGCCCGCGAGGACGGAGACCCCGGCGCCGATGACGAGCCCGAGCCAGGGCGAGAGGTCCCAGCGGGTGGCCAGGAGCGCCGCGGAGTAGGCGCCGATGCCGAAGAAGGCCGCGTGGCCGAGCGACACCTGGCCGGCATACCCGCCGGCGATGTTCCACGCCGCGGAGAGCGCGCCCCACATCAGGATCAGGATCACGGAGTCCAGGAAGAAGGCGTCGCGGACCACGAGCGGCACGAGCGCGGCGCCCCCGAACAGCACGAGCGGCGCCACGACCCGCGCCGCCCCCCTCCGAGCTTTCATGCGCCGAGGCTCTCGGCGCCCCGCTGGCCGAAGAGACCGGCGGGGCGGAAGACGAGCACGGCGATGAAGAGCACGAAGTAGAGCACTTCCTTCCACGCGCTCCCGAACACGTACGCGCCCACCACCTCCACGAAGGCCACGATCAGGCTTCCGGCGAGGGCGCCGAGCATGTCGCCGAGGCCGCCGAGCACCACGACCACGTAGGCCAGCAGCACGAACTGGAGCCCCGCGGTCGGGTAGACGGAGTAGAGCGGGGCCACGAGCACGCCGGCGGCGCCGACGGCGGCGATCCCGATGGCGAACGTGAGCCGGTACACGCGGTCGGTGTCGATCCCCATCAGCGTCGCCGCGTCGCGGTCCTGGGCGGTCGCCCGCATGACGCGCCCGGTATGGGTCCACCGCATGAAGGCCACGAGGCCGCCGGTCAGGGCGACCGCCACCGCGAAGGCCACGAGCTGGGACAGGTTGAAGGCGGCGGGCCCGGCATGGAGGACGACCGAGGAGTGCCACGGGCGGACGAAGCGGAAGTCGCCGGTCCACGCCACCAGCGCCACGTTCTGGAGCACGGTCGAGAGGCCGACCGTGGTGAAGATCTGGACGTTGTGGGAGGCGCCGATCACGCCGCGCATGACGAGGAAGTAAGTGAGGAGCCCGCCCGCGAAGAAGAGCGGGACGGCGAGGACGAGGATCGCGTACGGATCGACGCCCCACAGCGTGAACGACCAGAAGGCCAGGTACATCCCCAGCATCAGGAACTCGCCGTGGGCGAAGTTCACGACGCGCATGATGCCGAAGATCAGGGTGAGGCCGACCGCGATCAGCGCGTAGATGCCGCCGAGCAGGACGGTGGAGGCGAGGAGCTGGGGGAGGGCCTGCACCTCCTACTTCCGCTGGCTCCAGGGGCCGAGC
>JACQCN010000050.1 GCA_016201575.1 Candidatus Rokuibacteriota bacterium
CCGCATCGAGGTCTACACCCCGGGCCCCAAGCGCGTGCACGGCTACTACACGCTGCCGATCCTCCATCACGGTCATCTCATCGGCCGCGTCTGGCCATCGGATCAACTTCCCGGTTGACGATCGCTCCGTCCGCGTTGTAGCAACGGCCAACCGGGGGAGGATGCCATCTCCCCGGGGGGTTGTCCGCTCGGGCCCGCCCGCTACTCCGGGCCCTTCAGTCTCACGACGTGGAACGCCGGGACCGGCTTCGCCAGCCCCTTCAGCGTGAGCGGGCCTACCTCTTCGGCCTCGATCAGATCCTCCACTTCCCCCGCCACCCGCAAGGAGATGAGAATCTGTCCGGGCTTGGCCTCGCCGCACAGGCGCGCGGCCAGGTTGGTGACGGTGCCGATCGCGCCGTAGTCCCAGCGGCCCTCGAAGCCGATGGCGCCGATGGTCGCGTAGCCCTGCGCGACGCCGACCCCGAGGTCCAGCTCGTACCCGCGTTTCCGCCACCGGCGGATGAGCGCCGTCACCCGGTCGCGCATCACGACCGCCATCCGGACGGCGCGCTCGGCCGGATTGGGCAGCGGGACCGGGTCATTGAAGAAGACCATCATGCCGTCGCCGGTGAAGCGCTCGAGCGTGCCCTCGTGCTCGAGGATCAGCGTGCCCATCTCGGCGTGGTACTCGCGCAGGACGCCCATCACCTCTTCAGGTTCCGAGGTCTCCGCGAATGCGGTGAACCCGCGGAGGTCGAGGAACACGACCGTGACCTCGCGGCGGTGGGTCTTGAGCGGGTCGTCGGCGCCGCCGGTGACGATCAGCTCGGCGAGCTGCGGCGAGAAGAAGCGCTTGAGCCGGCTGAGCTTCTCCACCAACTGGTACGTGCGGGCGTTGTCGATCGCCGTCGCGGCCTGATTGCCCACGATCCCGAGGAGGATCTCGTCCAGCTCGTCGAAGGCGTTCGGCTTCGGGCTTTCCACGGCGAGGACCCCGACGAGCCGGTCCTTGACGAGCAGGGGAAGGGCGAGCTGGCTCTGGACGTTGGGGAGGCCGGGGAGCTTCGCCGCGGGGGGCCCGGGGGCCATCTCGCCTGACGCCTCGAGCCTCGCGCGGATGCTCGTGAGATAGGCGATGCTGGCGCCGACGTTCCCGACGCGCATCATCCGCTTCCGCTCGGCCACCACGCCGATGACGCCCTCGCCGAAGGCCACCTCGGCCCCGACGCCGCTCGGGTCGTAGCCACGGCTGGCGAACAGCCTGAGCGTGTTCTCGGCCAGATCCTCGAGGAGGATCATCGAGTGCTGAAAGCCCAGAACTCGCTCCGTGGCCCGGAGGACGATCTCGAGGACGCGATCAAGATCGAGCGTGGAGGTGATCTCGGAGGAGATCTGCTGGATGATCCGGACCTGGTCGGACTTCTTCGCGAGGTCGCGGTTCAGCCGGTCGATCGTCTGCTGGTTCTGCGCGATCTGCTCCCGGAGCCCCGGCGAACCGGCGTCTTCAGCGGCCACTGAAGGCCTCCCCCACCTCAGCGCGGACCAGGGGGATCGTCGATTTCCGGCAGGGGAATGCGCTCGTCGACGTTCTTGGTGACAGAGATCACGCGGTAGATGTCGGCCGACCGGAGCTTGAAGATCCCTTTCAGCCCGACGATGGAGGCGATGGCCTCGATCTGCATGTCCAGGGCCTCGAAGACCGGCCCGCTCGTCTCCGAGTGGTCGTACTCGAGCTCCAGGTCCCAGGAGTCGAACGTCGCGGGGCTGATGACCCACACCAGGGCGCGCGGGTTCTCCCTCACGTTCCGGATGGTCTTGTTGAAGAACTGGTGGGAGAGCGCCACGTGGTCAGGATCGACGTAGTAGACCTGGGAAATGGCGCTCGCATTCGGCGTACCATCGCCGGAGCAGGTCACGACGTGGGAGGGGATCACTCCCTGCATCGCGGGCTGGATCTCGTCCGGCAGGATCCCCATAGCGCGGCTCCGCTAGGCCATCTTGTTCCCGGCGCCGGGGCCGGGAGTCTGGAGGAAGATCTCCTCTACGCGGAAGGTGATGGCGACGCCCGGCCGGTAGGCGAAACCAAGGACGAGGGGTCTCGCGATCTCTTCCGGATAGACCTGCCGGACCGCCGCGAGCATTTTCCTCTGGTACGTCTCCTGACGGGCGATGTCCTCGTCGCCAGTGGGTCGCGAGGCGAGGTACCGCCCCTTCAGCTGGTACGCCTCGTGGCTCGCCAGGGTGATGCCCAGCGCGACGCGGCCGTTGTTCTCGAGATCGCTCAGGATCCTCGCGGATAACGCCGGACCGTGGAGGAGCTCGACGACCCTGTCGGGGATCATGCGCACATCCCCTCAGGCGGGCGCGCCCGCCTCGAGCCGCCCGATCACGTCCGCCGCCACGCCCTCGTGCCGCCGGCAGATCTCCAGAGCCGTCCCGGGAACCATCGTAACGGGATCATACACGGGTTCGAACCCGGTCGCGAAGGGACGGCCGGCCGGGAAGTGCCGACCGGCCGCGGGGTCAGCCGAACATCGGGAACGGCGCGAAGTCGCCGCGCAGCAGGTCGCGCGTTTTCCGGTACCCGAGCCAGCCCTCGATCACGGTGGCGTACACCCGCCGAAAGTCCGTCGTGTAGACGAGGTTGTCGCCGGCGTCGAGCGCGGTCAGGCTCGGGGGCGCCCCGTAGTGCCCGCCCTTGACCGGCTTGCCCACCACGAACATCAGGTTGGCGGTGCCGTGGTCGGTGCCGAGGCTCGTGTTCTCGGGGACGCGGCGCCCGAACTCCGAGAAGATCATCACCACGACCTGGCCCGCGCGGCCGATCCGCTCCACGTCGCGCATGAAGCCGGCGACCGCGTCCGCGGCGTAGGTCAGCAGGCGGCCGTGGAGGTCCCCCTGGTGCACGTGCGTGTCGAAGGCGTTGTGGCGGAACGCCGTGTAATAGAGCCGCGTCGGCATGCCCGCCTCGATCAGCGCGGTCACCTTGGGCAGGTCGAGCGGGACGAGGCCGTAGTCGACCGGGGACTTGTAGCGCGCCCAGGCCTCGCGCACGAGCACGGAGGCGTCGCGCGCGCCCCGGGCGACCTCGAGCAGGTACTTCCGCGAGGCGTTGGCCTCGCCGCTCGGGTCGCCGACGCGCTCGAAGAGCGGCTTCTCCTGGAAGAAGGCCTTGCGGGCGAACTTGTTGGGGTCATCGAACACCACGGGCGTGTGGTCGCGGCTCCGCACGGCGAGGGACTGGGTCTCGTCGATGTCGACGATGAAGTTCGGCGCGCCGCCCGGATCGAGGCCGTCGGCCAGCCGGCCCACCCAGCCGTACTCCTCGCCGCTGTTGGGCGCGGCCGTGTGCCAGTAGGCCATGGACGTGAAGTGCGAGAACGAGGGGTTCTCGTACCCGCAGCCGTGGACGGCGGCGAGCCGCCCCTCCTTGTAGAGCCGCTCGAAGCCGGCCATGCCCGGCGCGAAGCCGAAGTGCGCGTCGAGCTTCCGGAGCCGCGCCGGCTTGATCCCGATCTTCGGGCGGTGCCGGTAGTAGGCGTCGTCGCCGTACGGCACGAGCGTGTTGAGCCCGTCGTTGCCGCCGGACAGCTCGAGCACGACCAGGATGCGGTCGTTGGCGGCCGCCTCCGCCGCCAGCGCCGCGGCCGTGCGGCCGAAGAGCGCGGGCATGCCGAGCCCGGCCACGCCGATTCCGCACAGGCAGGTCCGCAGCGCCTCGCGGCGCGTCACCTCGCGGGTCAGGACACTCTTCGCGCGCATGTCGCTCCTCCGCTCAGAGCTTGTGAATCGATCGGGAGTTTCACGTTGCGGACCCTCGCTTTTGCCGGGATCTCGCGGGCGAAGTTCTCGTTGGGCGCGCCCTTCACGTTGACGCCGGCGTCGAGGAAGGCCAGCATCGCCGGATCCTCCGCCACGCCGACGAGGAGGTCGCGGAAGTTGCCGGTGGCCTGCCGCTGGAACAGCGCGAG
>JACQCN010000067.1 GCA_016201575.1 Candidatus Rokuibacteriota bacterium
CCACGCGAGCCCGAGCTCGTGCATGGTGTAGAGCACCCGGCGGTGGACCGGCTTCAGCCCGTCCCGGATGTCCGGCAGGGCCCGCCCGATGATGACGGACATGGCGTAGTCCAGGTAGGACCGGCGCATCTCCTCTTCGATCGGGATCGGGAGCTGGCGCTCGTTGGTGGGCAAAGGAGAACGGCTTTCGCTAGACGTCGATGTTCACAGCGTCTAGGGCGTGCTTCTCGATGAACTCGCGGCGGGGCTCCACTGCATCGCCCATCAGGACCGTGAACATCTCGTCGGCCCCGACGGCGTCCTCCATGGTGACCTTGAGGAGGGTGCGCGTCTCCGGGTTCATCGTCGTCTCCCAGAGCTGTTCGGGGTTCATCTCGCCGAGGCCCTTGTAGCGCTGGAAGCTGGCGCCCTCCTTGGCCAGCTCGAGGACCACGTGGATCAGCTCGTCGAGGCTCTTCACCGCGCGCTCCTTGCCCGGCCCCTCGATGATGGTCACCGGCCCCTTGACGACGGGCGCGATCTTCTCGTGGAGCTCGAAGAGCGTCTCGTAGTCGGGCGACTTGAACACGTCGGTGCCGAACGACGCCCGCTGGGGACCCGCGAAGGTGAGGATCTGCCCTTCCCCGGCCTCGCCCGCCCGCCCCTCGACGCTGTAGCCGTCCACGGCCGCCGCGGCGGCCATCACGGCCTCGGCGATCTGCTCGTGCCCCACCCCGCGCTTGCTGCCGCGGAACTTCCGGAGCAGCAGCTCGGTGAGCACGGGCCCGGGAATGCCCCGGCGCGCGAACTTCGCGAAGAGCGTGCGGAACTCGGACACGTGGCGGAGCAGCTCGAGCAGCGACTCGCCCGTGACGGGCGCCTTCGTGCCCGGGATCTTCACGCTCGCCGACTCCACCCACGCCGAGAGGAAGAAGTCCTCGAACTCCCGCTCGTTCATCAGGTACTTCTCGGTGCGCCCCTTCTTGACCTTGAACAGCGGCGGCTGCGCGATGTAGAGGTACCCCTGCTCGATCACCGCGACCATGTGCCGGAAGAAGAAGGTCAGGAGCAGCGTCCGGATGTGGGCCCCGTCCACGTCGGCGTCGGTCATCAGGATGATCTTGTGGTACCGGAGCTTGGTCACGTCGAACTCGTCCGGCCCGATGCCGGTCCCCATCGCCTGGATCAGCAGGCGGATCTCCTGGTGGGAGAGGACCTTGTCGTAGCGGGCCTTCTCCGCGTTGATGATCTTGCCGCGGAGCGGGAGCACGGCCTGGATCTTCCGGTTCCGCCCCTGCTTGGCCGAGCCTCCCGCCGAGTCGCCCTCGACGAGGAAGAGCTCGCGGTACTGGGGGTCGCGCTCCGAGCAGTCGGCGAGCTTGGCCGAGAGGCCCTCGTCGTCGCGCCCGCCCTTGCGCGTCAGCTCGCGCGCCTTGCGGGCCGCCTCGCGGGCCTGGGCGGCGCGGACGCACTTGTCGGTGATCTTCCGGGCCGTCGTCGGGTCTTCCTCAAAGGCCTCGGCCAGCTTGTCGTTGACCATCTGCTGGACGAGCCCCTTGATGCCGCCCTTGAAGTTCTTCAGGTAGTTGTTGGCCTGCGCGTAGGCGCTGATCGTCCCCGTGAGGGCGGCCCGGAAACCCGTGAGGTGGGTGCCGCCCTCGCGCGTGTTGATGTTGTTGGCGAAGCAGAAGATGTTCTCCTGGTAGCCGTCGTTGTACTGCACGGCCACCTCGATCTGGGTGTCGCCCTTGGCGGCCTCGAAGAAGAGCACCTTGGGGTGGATCGGCGTCTTGTTCTGGTTGATGTGCTTGACGAACTCGATGATCCCGCCGGTGTAGTGGAAGACGTTCTTGCGGTCGCCGCGCTCATCCTCGATGGTGATCTTGAGGCCGCGGTTGAGGAAGGCCATCTCGCGCAGCCGGTTCGAGAGCGTGTCGAAGGAGAAGAGGGTCTCCTCGAAGATCTTGGCGTCGGGCTTGAACCGGATGATGGTCCCGTGCTTGGCGCTCTTCTCGCCCGGGGTCAGCTCGGCCTGGGGCACGCCGTACTCGTAGCGCTGCGTCCAGACCCGGCCGTTGCGGCGGATCTCGAGGTCGAGCCACTCGGCGAGCGCGTTGACGACCGAGACGCCGACGCCGTGGAGCCCGCCCGACACCTTGTAGGCCAAGTGCTCGAACTTCCCGCCCGCGTGGAGGACCGTGAGCACCACCTCGGCCGCGGACCGCCCGCTCTCCTTGTGGAGGTCGACGGGAATGCCGCGGCCGTTGTCGCCGACGGAGCACGAGCCGTCCGAGTGCAGCACCACCCGGATGTTGTCGCAGTGCCCAGCCAGGGCCTCGTCGACGGAGTTGTCGACGAGCTCGTACACCAGGTGGTGCAGCCCATAGGCTCCGGTGTCCCCGATGTACATCGCGGGGCGCTTGCGGACGGCCTCCAGGCCCTCGAGCACCTTGATGTCGCTGGCGGTATAGGTCTCGGTCATGCGGCGACCAGTCCTCCCTCCTTCACTTCCCAGCGCGCGGCATCGCTCGCCGGGACCTCGGGCTCCGCGGTCGTGAGGAACACCTGCTCGGTGGTCTGGATCTCGCGCAGCACGTTTTTCTGCACGTGGGGATCGAGCTCGGACAGCGCGTCGTCGAGCAGCAGGACGGGCGGCGTCCCCGCCGCCTCCGCGACCGGCAGCACCTCCGCCAGCCGCAGCGCGAGCGCCAGCAGCCGCTGCTGGCCGCGCGAGCCGAAGACGCGGGCGTCCACGCCGTCCAGCTCGATGAGCAGGTCGTCCCGGTGCGGGCCGACCAGCGTCTGCCCCCGGCGCAGCTCGGCCCGCCGGTGTCGCTCGAGCGCGGCCACGAACGCCGCCGGCTCCGTCACGTCGAGCGAGGCCCGGTACCGGATCTCGACCTTCTTCGCCTCGCCCGACAGCGCCGGGAACACGCGCGCCAGCTCCGTCTGGAGCGCCGCCGCTGCCGCCCGCCGTCGCGCCAGGAGCTCGACGCCCACCACCGCGAGCTGCTCGTCCCACGGAGCCAGCCGGTCGGCCTGCCCGGTCTGCAGCAGCACCGCGCGGCGGGCGAGGATTTTTCGGTAGCGGAGCAGCCCCGGGATGTGGCTCGCGTAGAGCCGTCCGGCGAAGCCGTCGAGGAAGTTCCGGCGCGCGGCCGGGGCGCCGTTCAGGATGGCCAGATCCTGCCAGTCGAACGCGATCACCCGCGCCCATTCGCATTGCTCCCCCGAGGGCTGCCAGGCTCCGGTCTCGATCTGGCGGAAGGCCCTCCGGAGCGTCCGCGTCCCCTCCCCGCGGCCGATCTCTCCCATGACCAGAGCGGCCTCGGCCCCCCAGCGCGGCAGGTCGGCGAGCCGAGTCGTGCGGAATGATCGACCGGTGACGAGGACGGCGAGCCCTTCCAGAAGGTTCGTTTTCCCCTGGGCGTTACGACCGCTCAGGATGTTCAGCTTGGGCGCGGGACTGTAGGAGAGGGTGCGGTAATTACGGAATTCGAGTAACTGTATCCATCGAATCTGCACCCTGTAGGGCTCCCGGTTTTCAGAGCTGAAACCATCGCTAAATACGCATAGGCATTATAACACAGAGGGTTCCTTCCTCCTCGAAGCTTTTGAGGACTCCGGGGCTCATTCCGTCGTTCAGCTCGAGCACGATCTGGTCGGCCCCGAGGGGGGCGAGAGCCTCCAGCAGATACCGGGAGTTGAAGCCGATGGTGAGCTCTTCGCCGGCATAGCTCACCTCGAGCGTCTCCTCGGCCTCGCCGAGCTCGGGATGGTAGGCCATGAGCTTGAGGGTGCCGGGCGTGAGGACGAGCTTGACGGGCTTGGTGCGCTCCTCCGACATCACCGAGACGCGCCGGAGCGCCGCCGTCAGGGCGCCCCGCGGCATCGTCACCCGTCGGGGATGAGACTTTGGCAGCACCTGCTCGTAGTTGGGGAACTGGCCCTCGATCAGCCGCGCCAGCATCACGAAGTTGGGCATCCGCAGCACGAACTGGTTCTCGACCAGCGCGATCTCGACCTCCTCGCTCCCTCCCAGGACTCGCGCGATCTCCTGGACGCCCTTGCGCGGCACGATCCCGGTCGCCGCCGGCATGGCCTCGCGAAGCGCTCGCACCGTCAGCGCCAGCCGATGGCCGTCGGTCGCCACCAGGCGGATCTCCTTCCCCTGGACCGAGAAGAGGATGCCGTTGAGGGCATACCGCCCCTCGTCGTGCGAGATCGCGAAGCTCGTCTGGTCGAGCATCTCCTTGAGCGTGCTCGATTCAAGCGTGACCCAGGCACTCGGCTCGCCCGGCGTCAGCGCCGGGAAGTCGTCGGGCGACAGGCCGACCAGCTTGTAGGACGCCCCCCCGCACCGGAGCGACACCCAGGAGTTCTCCTGGACCCTGATGGAGAGGGCGGCCACCGGCAGCTCCTTGACGATCTCGCCGAGCTTCCGGGCCGAGAGCGTGATCGCCCCGGGCGAGGCGATCTTCGCCGGCACGGAGACGGTGGCGCCGACCTCGAGATCCGTCGCCGTGACGCGAATCGCGTCGTATCCGGTCTGGATCAGGACGTTGGCGAGGATCGGAAGCGCCTGGCGCGGCTCGACGATGTTCTGGACCATCTGGAGCCCGCGGAGGAACGAGTCACGGTCGAGCTGGACTTCCATGAGGGTCTCCAATACTTGTTGGAAAAACAAAACCAATTAGGAGAAGGAGTGGACGTCGTGCCCGTGAATGGTGTGAATCCAGGCCAAGGCGCCGAAAGAGCAAGCGAAGCGGCGGCGCGCCGCTGTTGAGAGGCCGGTGGAGGATGCCGGGGGACGTTTGGATCACAGGGTGATCCCCTGGATGAGGCCGTCGACGGTCTTGCGCAGCTTGGGATCTTCCTGGAGGAGCGTCTGGATCTTGGCGCACGCGTGCAGGACGGTGGTGTGGTCCTTCCCGCCGAACGCGCGGCCCACCTCGGCCAGCGAGGCGTGGGTGAGCTGGCGGGCCAGATACATGGCGATCTGGCGCGGGAACGCCACGGCGCGGGTGCGGTTCTTGGCCTTGAAGTCGGAGAACTTGACGCCGAAGAACTCGGCCACGCTGCGCTGGATGTGCTCGATCGTGATGACCTTCTCCTCGTCGCCCCAGAGGTCGGAGAGCACCTCCTGGGCGAGGTCGACGCTCATCTCGCGGCCGGTCAGGGCGCAGAAGGCGATCATGCGGGTGAGGGAGCCCTCGAGCTCGCGGATGTTGGACTTGACGCGGCTGGCGATGAGGTAGGCGACGTCGTCGGCCAGGCGCACGCGCTCGAGGCCGGCCTTCTTCTTGAGAATCGCGACGCGGGTCTCGAAGTCCGGGGGCTGGATGTCCGCGATCAGCCCCCACTCGAAGCGCGAGCGCAGCCGCTCCTCGATCTCGGGGATCTCCTTGGGCGAGCAGTCGCTGGAGACCACGATCTGCTTGCGCGACTCGTAGAGGTCGTTGAAGGTGTGGAAGAACTCCTCCTGGGTCCGCTCCTTGCCGGAGATGAACTGGATGTCGTCGATCAGGAGGAGATCGATCGTTCGGTACTTCGCCCGGAACTCGGCCGTGCGATCGTAACGGATCGCGTTGATGAGGTCGTTGGTGAACCGCTCGGAGGAGAGGTAGAGCACGGTCATGTGCGGGAAGAGGCGAAGGATCTGGTGGCCGACCGCGTGGAGGAGGTGCGTCTTGCCCAGGCCGACACCGCCGTAGATGAAGAGCGGATTGTATGCGCGCGAGGGCAGCTCGCCCACCGCCTGGCAGGCGGCCTGGGCGAACTGGTTGGAGGAGCCGACGACGAACGTGTCGAACGTGTAGCGCGGATTGAGGTGGCTCAGCGACGACTCGGGCGCCGTGGGCCGAACGGCGAGCGCCACGGGCGGCGCGTCCGGCGCCACGTCGGCGGAGGCCGCCTCGTCGATGACGACCAACACCCGCGGCTGTCCGCCGAGGCATTCGCGGGCGGCGGCGGTGAGGGCGTCGAGATGGTGCTGGGCCAGCCAGTCGCGCGAGAACTTGTTGGGCGCGCCGATCTTCAGGAGGTCACCTTCGACCGCGAGGAGACGGCTCGGACGAACCCAGGAATCCATGACGGCGGCCGGCAACTTGGTCTCGAGACAGGTGAGTAGGCGTTGCCAGAGCATATCAAGCACGTGAAGGAGCCCTCACTTACGCACACCGTTATCCACAGATGTGGATAACGAGAAACGCCTTGTTGGGACAGGGACATAGTGCCGGACATCCGAGCATCGGGATACCGAATACCTCGCTGGGCCGAGCCGGACCAGATAGGTAACCCAAATCAGGAAGGCCAAGTTAGCACACGCTGAAACGATGAGGCAAGAGGCTTGGAAGGCTCTGAACGGGTTGACTTGTGTTTCGGCGGCGAATAGACTTTTACGGCTATACGACTGAAAGGGAGACCAGCGATTCATGAAGCGGACATTCCAGCCGAACACGCGCCGACGGAAGAAGACCCACGGCTTCCGCGAGCGGATGAAGACGCCGGGAGGTCGGAAGGTGCTGAAGCGGCGGCGGGCGAAGGGGCGCAAGCGCCTCACCGTCTAGCAGTGAGTGCCCGCGGGGCTGGCCGATTCCCCCGCCGCGAGCGCCTGACCAGCAGGAATGACTTCCAGGCCGTATTCAAGCACGGGGCGCGCGTCGAGCGGCCGTCGGTCGTGGTGCTGTGGAAGAATGGCGGCCGGACTCGGCGAGTGGGTTTTGCCGTCAGCCGGCAGATGCGGGGCGCCGTACAGCGAAACCGGGTCCGGCGCCGGCTGCGCGAGGCCTACCGGGCGGCTCGAGGCAGGGTGGAGACCGCGGGGGCGGACGTCGTGGTCGTGGCGCGACGGGCGGCGTTGACGGAGCCCTTCGAGAAGCTGGTTCGGGACCTGCGGAGCGCGCTCGACGCGATCGCCGAGCGGACGCGAGCGGGGCGCTCGGCGTGAGGATCCTGGCGCGGGCCGCGATTCTGGTGATCGGAGCCTACCAGCTCGCTATCTCGCCGCTCCTGCCGCGCGCGTGTCGGTTCGTTCCCAGTTGCTCGGAATACGCCCGGCAGGCGCTGACGGCTCATGGACTGGCGCGCGGCGGCTGGCTGGCCGTGAAGCGGCTGCTCCGGTGCCATCCGCTTCATCCTGGAGGATTCGATCCGCCCCCGCCAGCCCACGAGCGCGGGAAGGCCTGAGAAGGAATGGAAAAGCGCGCAATTCTGGCCGCCGTCCTGATGGCGGCGCTCCTGATCGTCTACCAGATGTTTTTCCTGACGACGCCACCGTCGGAGAAGGCGGCCCCGCCGCCGGAGACGAGGACGATGCCGCCCGCCGGGCCGGCGCCCGCCGGGCCGGCGCCGGTGCCCGTCGCGAAGGCGCTGCCCCGCCCGCCCGAGCGCACGGCGACCGTCGAGACGCCGCTCTACCGCGCCGTGGTCAGTAGCGATGGCGGCCGGCTGACGGAGTGGACGCTTCACTACCGGGGCGAGAAGTCACTCGTCGAGGCTGGTGAGCTCGGGCCACGGGGAATCGTCCTGGGACGGCCGGGGGCCGGAAGCGAGGTCGTGTTTCTGAGCCTCAGCCAGGAGGTGGTCCGGCTCGATGCGCGGAAGCCGGAGGGCGATCTCGTGATGACCGGCGAGGATCCGTACGGGATCCGCGTGAAGCAGACGGCGCGGTTCAGGGCCGATGACTACACCGTGGACGTGACGCTGCGCCTCGAGAACTCGCGCGCCACGGCGCAGACCGTGGAGGTCGCTCTGCCGTGGACGGCGCCGATCAAGCCGGGGAACGGCAAGGTCGTGTGGCCGACGGAGCTTGTCTGGCACGCCGAGGGGAGCACACACCGTGAGCTCATCTCGAAGGCCGCGTCTCTCGAGACGGCCCCGGGCGAGTGGGCCGGCGTCGACAGCCTCTACTACCTCTCGGCGCTCGTGCCCAGGAGCCCGGGACTGAAGCTGGCGGTCGGCAAGACGGGCGAGGGCAAGGTGGAAGCCGCGCTGCGCGACGCGGTGACGCTCGCGCCAGGGCAAGCGTGGGAAGGCCGCGTACAGGTGTACGCGGGACCGAAAGAGTACGCGCGGCTGAAGGCGCACGGGCTCGAGGGCGCGATCGACTTCGGCGGATTCCCGGTCCCGCGCCGCTACGGCGGGCTGCCGATGGAATGGCTCGGCGTTCCCGTGCTGCTCGTCATGCATTTTTTCTATCGCTTCATCGGCAACTACGGCGTGGCGATCGTCCTGCTCACCGTGGTGACGAAGGTGCTCTTCTTCCCGCTGACGGTGAAGAGCATGGCCTCGATGAAGAAGATGCAGGCGATCCAGCCTCAGGCCAACGCTCTCCGGGCGAAGTTCAAGAATGACCCGCAGCGGGCGCAGCGCGAGATGATGACGCTGTACCGCAAGGAGGGAGTGAATCCCCTCGGCGGATGCCTGCCGATGGTGATCCAGATCCCGATCTTCTACGCGCTTTACATCGCCCTCTCGGTCTCGGTGGAGCTCCAGAACGCGCCGTTCGTCTGCCTCGGACGCGCCTTCGGCGTGGACCTGTGGATCTGCGATCTCGCCGTGCACGACCCGACCTACATCCTGCCGATCCTGATGGGCATCACGATGTTCATGCAGCAGAAGATGACGCCGACGATGGGCGACCCGCGCCAGGCCAAGATGATGCTCGTGATGCCGTTCGTCTTCACGTTCATGTTCCTCAACCTGCCGGCGGGGCTGGTGCTGTACTGGACGGTCTCGAACGCGCTCCAGATCGGCCAGCAGTACCTGATGAACCGAGCGCCGGCGCGCGTCTCCGGGCGCGAGGCCAAGAACGCCGCACGCGCCTGATGGGGTGACCCGGAGGCGACGACTCCGCCGCGCTGCGGCCCGGCGACCACTCGCCAATCCGGCGTCAAGCTGCTGGTGTAGACCATTGAAAACATTCTCGAAATATCCTCCGGAGCCCGGGACGTGATCGACGCGCTCGCGGCGCTGAAGGACGGTGCCACTCGAATCCTCGGGCGTGAGTTGGCCGCCGAACAAATCGAAGCGTTCGGCCGGTACCTCCAGATTCTCGGCAAGTGGCAGAAGGTGTCCCGTCTCGTCGGATCCGCCGATCCGGCCTGGATCATCGAGCACCTCTTTCTCGATAGCCTGCTCTTCTTGAAAGTTCTCCCGGAGAAAGTCCGTTCCGTGCTGGACCTGGGCTCGGGGGCAGGGGTTCCCGGGATCCCGATCAAGATCGCGCGGCCGTGCATAACGCTCACGCTCGTCGAGTCGAGGCGGCGCCGCGCATCGTTCCTGCAGAGCGCGGTCAGGGAGATCGGTCTCGAAGGAGGGCGCGTTCTGAACGCGCGGGCAGAGGCCCTCGTCGGGACGAGCAACGCCGGGTTCGACGCCGTGGTGTTTCGCTGTGCGGGTGAGCTGTCCTCGATGTTTCCGCTCGCGCGGCGACTGGTCGCGCCCGGCGGAATGATCGTGGGCTCTGGCCCGCCGTTGCCCAGGCCGGTTGCCAAGGTCGAGTGGGTGGAAGTCGAGCTGGCCCCGGGGAGGAGCCGTCTCTTTGCCCTCTCCAGAGGATAGAGGCGGGTGTGCTACGTGGAACACGACTAAACACCGGTAGAGAGATGTGCTACGTGGAACAGGTCATCATCGAGGAATCAGACCGGACCTGTGGACTGGTACCTGGGGTATGCTCTCGGGAGTGACGGAAAGGGCGGACGATCGCTAGGACTTACGCCGTCGTCAACCAGAAGGGCGGTGTGGGCAAGACGACAACGGCCGTGAATCTCGCCGCTGGCCTGGCCCTCGCCGAGCGCTCGACGTTGCTCGTGGACCTCGACCCTCAGGGCAACGCGACGACGGGGCTTGGTATCCCGAAGGCGAACCTCTACCCGACGGTCTACCACGTTCTCCTCGGCCAGGAGCCGGTGGAGAAGGCAATCAAGGATACCGATCTCGCGCCGTTGCGACTGCTTCCATCGGACATCGACCTGGTCGGCGCCGAGATCGAGCTGGTCGGGCTCGACAAGCGGGAGTATCGGCTCAAGGCTGGACTCGATCCGGTCGTCGAAGCGCACGACTTCGTCATCATCGATTGTCCGCCGTCCCTCGGGCTCCTCACGATCAACGCGCTCGTCGCCGCCGATAGCGTGCTCGTTCCGCTCCAGTGCGAGTTCTATGCGCTCGAGGGCCTGACACACCTCCTCAAGACCGTGCGGCTGGTACGCGAGCGGCTCAACGCGCGCCTCCGGATCGCGGGGATCGTACTCACGATGTTCGACGGGCGCACCAGCCTGGCATCGCAGATCAGGGCGGAGGTGCAGAAGCACATGCCGGACGAGATCTTCGAGACCCTCATCCCGAGAAACGTCAGGCTCAGCGAAGCGCCCAGTCATGGAAAGCCGGTGATGCTGTACGATCTTCGGTCCAGTGGCTCCCTTGCCTACCTCGAGTTGACTCGGGAGGTGCTCCAGCGTGACGAATAAGCGCGGACTTGGCCGAGGCCTCGGCGCGTTGCTGTCGGCGACTCCGAGCGAAGCGGACACCCTGATCGAGGTCCCGCTCGACCGGGTCGAAGTCAATCCCAATCAGCCAAGAAAAGCCTTTGATTCCAGTGCTTTATCAGATCTGGCGGCCTCCATCAAGTCCTCGGGGATCATCCAGCCCGTGATCGTGCGGCGTCAGGGTGCCGGGTTCCAGCTCATCGCGGGAGAGCGGCGCTGGCGGGCGGCGCGGCAGGCCGGGCTCGAGCGGATTCCCGCGATCGTGCGCGAGGTCACCGATGCCGAGAGCCTCGAGCTGGCGCTCGTCGAGAACCTCCTCCGCGAGGACCTGAATCCGATCGAGGAAGCCGAGGCGTACCAGAAGCTGCTAGCCCAGTTCGGCTGGACCCAGGAAGAGCTGGCGCAGCGAGTGGCCCGGGACCGCAGCTCGATCGCCAACTGCCTGCGGCTGCTGCGGCTGCCGGCGCCCATCCAGGACGACCTCCGCGCCGGGCGGCTGACCATGGGCCACGCCCGCGCGCTGCTGTCGCTGAGCAGCGAGGCCGACCAGATGAAGCTCCGCGACGAGATCCTCGCGCACTCGTGGTCGGTGCGCGCGACGGAGGACTCCGCGCGCGCGGCCGA
>JACQCN010000051.1 GCA_016201575.1 Candidatus Rokuibacteriota bacterium
GCCGACCCCGCTCCAGCAGCGCGCCCTCGATCTGCTCGGGGTCTCCCTCACCCTGTAGCCAGAACGCCCGGGCACCGAGGCATGCCTGCGTCAAGAAAATCAACGCCATACCCTCTTGGGGGAGGGGGAACTTCGGCCTAGACGCCCGGGCCACGCCCTGCCGCTCACCGCGCGCGATCCTGATACTGTGGCAAGGTAATGGGAGCGGAGCGCGCGTTCCTCCTCGTCGGCCTCACCGGTGGCATCGCCACCGGCAAGAGCACCGTCTCGGCGATGTTCCGGGCCCTGGGCTGCGTGATCATCGACGCCGACCTGCTGGCCCGGGAGGTCGTCGAGCCGGGTCAGCCGGCGTATCGGGAGATCGTCGAGGCCTTCGGCCCCGCCGTGCTCCAGCCGGACGGCGGGCTCGACCGGAAGGCCCTCGGGGCGGTAGTCTTCGCCGACTCCGCCCGGCGCCGTCGGCTGGAGGCGATCACCCACCCGAGGATCCGGGAGCGGTTCGCCGCCCGCCTGGCCGAGCTGGCCGGGCAGGGGTTCGACGGGATCGTGATCTTCGACGCGCCCGTCATGATCGAGAGCGGCAACTACCGAACCATGGACCGTCTGGTGGTCGTCACCTCCGACGAGGCCTCCCAGGTCGCCCGCCAGCAGGCCCGCGACGTGCTCGGCGAGGACGGCGCCCGCCGGCGCATCGAGAGCCAGATGCCGCTGGCCGAGAAGGCCCGGCTCGCCGACTACGTGGTCGACAACTCTGGCGATCTCGCGGCGACCGAGGCGCAGGTGCGGGAGGTGCACCGAGCGCTCCTGAAGGACCTGGATGCCCGCCACCGGTAAGCGTCGGGCCCTCGGGCAGCACTTCCTTCGCGACCCCGCGGTCGCGCGGGCCATCGTCGACCTGGTCTCGCCGACCCCCCGGGACCTCGTCGTCGAGATCGGCCCGGGGGAGGGGGCTCTCACCGGGCTCCTGTCCGAGCGGGCCGGCGGCTTCCTGGCCCTCGAGGTCGACCCGGCGCTGGCCGAGCGCCTCGCGGGCCGCTTCGACGTCCGGGAGGCGGACGCCCGGACCTTCGACTACCGGTCGCTCTCGGCGCCCGGCGGCCGGGTCCTCGTCGTGGGGAATCTGCCCTACAGCGTCTCGAAGCCGATCCTGATGCGCCTGACCGAGGCCCACGCCACCCTCGCCGAGATGGCGCTGATGCTCCAGCGGGAGGTGGCCGAGCGTGTCGCGGCCCGGCCGGGCGGGAAGACCTACGGGGCCCTGTCCGTGCTCACCCAGCTCCACTGGGAGGTGCGGCTGGCGCTCCGGGTGCCGCCCGGGGCCTTCCGGCCGCCGCCCAGGGTGGAGTCGGCCGTGCTTCACCTGACGTCTCGGGCCGAGCCGGCCGTGCCCGTGACCGACGACGCCCGGTTCCGGCGCGTCGTGCTCGCCGCCTTCGGTCAGCGACGCAAGGCCGTGGCGAACGCGCTCGCCGCGGGGCTCCATCGCTCCGTGGCGACGACGCGGGCCTGGCTCGCCGTTACCGGCATCGATCCCGGGAGGCGCGCGGAGACGCTTTCGTTGGACGACTTCGCCCGGCTGGCCAATACGCTAGAATGCCAGGCGCAAGCCGAGCGTTCCGCATCGCAAGCCCGGCTTGGCCGGGCGTAACGCGCAGTATTCACGAAGGGCACCACGGGGAGCCGGGCGGGTGGCGCGGCAGGCAGGCCCGCCCGCCCGCAGCGAGTGGGGTATCGAGCGAGGACGGACGGGGCCTGCCTGCCGCGCCAGGACCCGCCCGCCGCCGGGCGTCGACGTTCGTGAATGATCCGCGCTAATGTCGAGGGCGAGAGATCAATCGCGCAGGTCCGATGACAGCTGAGCCCGTGGTCCGCCTCGTCCCGCTCGGCGGCCTCGGCGAGATCGGCCTCAACATGATGGTCGTGGAGGCGGGCGACGACGTCATCGCCGTCGACTGCGGCCTGATGTTCCCTGACGACGAGATGCCCGGCATCGACCACGTGATCCCCGACTTCTCCTACGCGCTCGCCAAGCGCGAGGGGTTCCGGGCGGTGATCCTCACCCACGGCCACGAGGACCACACGGGCGCGTTGTCCTATCTCCTCCGTCAGGCCGACCTGCCCGTGTACGGCACGCCGCTGACGCTCGCCTTCGTGGCCGAGCGCCTGCGCGAGCACGGGCTCCTGGAGCGCGCGCGCCTCCGGTCCTTCACGCCGCGCGACCGGTTCGAGATCGGGCCCTTCCGCATCGAGCCGATCCGCGTCACTCACTCGATCGCCGACGGGATCGGGCTCGCCATCGAGACCGCGGCGGGCGTCATCGTCCACACCGGCGACTTCCGGCTCGACCCGCGCCCGATCGACGGGCAGACGCCGGACTACGGCCGGTTCACGGAGCTGGGGGACCGGGGCGTGCTCGCGCTCTGCTCGGACTCGACCAACGTGGACCGGCCGGGCCACACGCCGTCGGAGTCCGAGGTCGGCCCGGCGCTGGCGCCGCGGTTCGCCGCGGCCCGCGGGCGGATCATCGTCGCCACGTTCGCCTCGCACATCCATCGCCTCCAGCAGGTGCTCGACCTCGCGGCGCGCTTCGGGCGCCGGGCCGCGCTGCTCGGCATGAGCATGGAGAAGAACGTTCGCATCGCCTCGGAGCTCGGGTACCTGCAGGTCCCGGAGGGCGTGCTGATGCCGCTCGAGGACCTGGCCGGGCTGCCGCCGGCGCGCCAGGTCATCCTCTCCACGGGCAGCCAGGGGGAGCCCAACTCCGCCCTCGCGCTGATGGCGGCGCGCGAGCACAAGTACGTGCAGATCGAGCGCGGCGACCTCGTCATCATCTCGGCGCGCATGATCCCGGGCCACGAGCGCACGGTGGGCCGCGTGGTCAACGCGCTCTACCGGCTCGGCGCCGAGGTGCTCTACGAGGACAACGCCTTCGTCCACGTCTCCGGCCACGCGAGCCAGGAAGACCTCAAGCTCATGCTGAACCTGACGCGGCCCCGGTACTTCGTCCCGGTCCACGGCGAGTACCGGCACCTGCTCGGCCACGCCCGCCTCGCGGCGAGCGTGGGGATGCCGGCCGAGCGCGTGTTCCTGATCGAGGACGGGCAGGGCGTGGAGCTGACCCCGACCTCGGCACGGCTGATCGAGGGCGTCCCCACGGGGCGTGTGCTCGTGGACGGCAAGGGTGTGGGTGACATCGGCGAGGTGGTGCTGCGCGACCGCCAGCTCCTCGCCGAGAACGGGATGATCGTGGTCGCGCTCGCGGTCGACAAGACGGGCACGGTCCGGTCCGGCCCCGAGCTGGCCTCGCGCGGGGTCGTCTACGTGAAGGAGTCGGCGGCGCTGCTGGCGGAGCTGAAGGCCACGGTGAACCAGGCGCTGGCCGAGCGCGACGCGACTGCGCCCGGCGACCTCGAGCGGCTGGGCGCCCTCGTGAAGACCGCCGTGCGCCGGTTCATCCACCAGCGCTTCCAGCGCAAGCCCATCGTGCTGCCCCTGATCCTCGAGGTCCCGGAGGACAGTTGACGCGAGGCGCTCGGGATGCGGGGGCAGAGCCCCCCTCCGAGATCTAAATTCCCTCGGCCACCTGCACGCGGTTACGGCCCCCGCGCTTGACCTCGTAGAGCGCACGGTCGGCCTTCGAGATCAGGTCGGCGGGCGAGCTCTCGC
>JACQCN010000467.1 GCA_016201575.1 Candidatus Rokuibacteriota bacterium
ATCGAGGCCCCCTTCGATCGTCTAGCGCGCGACCTCCACCGCCCGGGTCTCGCGGATCACCACCACCTTGATGTGGCCGGGGTACTGCATCTCCGCCTCGATCCGCTTGCTGATGTCCTTGGCGAGCTGGTGGGCATCGAGGTCCGACACCACGTCGGCCTTGGTCATGATGCGCAGCTCGCGCCCGGCCTGGATCGCGTAGCACATCTCCACACCCTTGTAGGACATCGCGATCTCTTCGAGCTTGGCCAGCCGCTTGATGTACGACTCGAGCACGTCGCGCCGCGCGCCCGGGCGCGCCGCCGAGATGCCGTCGGCGGCCTCGGTCAGCACGGCCTCGATCGTCATCGGCTCCACGTTCTCGTGTCCGGCCAGCGCGGCGTTGATGACCTGCGGCGACTCGTTGTACTTGGTCAGCACCTGGAGCGAGAGCTCGGGGTGGCTGCCGTCCTGCTCGTGGGTCAGCGCCTTGCCGATGTCGTGGAGCAGGCCCATGCGCTTGGCGAGCTTCATGTCGGCGCCGATCTCCGCCGCCATCATGCCGGCCAGCCACGCGACCTCCTTGGAGTGCTGGAGGCAGTTCTGGCCGTAGGAGGTGCGGAACTTCAGGCGGCCGACGAGCTTGGTCAGCTCCGGGTGGAGGCCCGGCACGCCGACCTCGAAGCAGGCCTTCTCGCCCTCCTCCTTCAGGTGCTGCTCCATCTCCTTCTTGACCTTCTCCACCACTTCCTCGATGCGGGCGGGATGGATGCGGCCGTCGGCCACCAGCGTCTTGAGGGCCAGGCGCGCGATTTCCCGGCGGTAGGGGTCGTAGGCGGAGATGATCACCGCCTCGGGCGTGTCGTCGACGATCAGGTCCACGCCGGTGAGCTGCTCGAGCGCGCGGATGTTCCGGCCCTCGCGCCCGATGATCCGCCCCTTCATGTCGTCGCTGGGCAGGTCCACGATCGACACCACGGTCTCCACGGTGTAGTCGGGCGCGAGCCGCTGGATCGTGGTGGCGAGGACCTCCTTGGCCTTCGTGTGCGCGGTCTCGCGCGCCTCCTCTTCCAGCCGCATGGCGAGGAGCTGGGCCTCGCGCCGCGCCTCCTCCTCCATGCTGGCCAGGAGCTGGCGCTTGGCCTCCTCGGCGGTGAGCCCGGCGATGGCCTCGAGCTTGCGCCGGTGCTCGTCGAGGGCGGAGCTGAGCCGCGCCTCCTTGTCGAGAATCTCGCGCTCGCGGGTGAGGAGGCCCCGCTCCTTGGCCTCGTAGTCGGCGATCCGGCGCTCGATCTGGTCGAGCTTGCGGGTCAGCTGCTCGTCCTTCTGGCTGATCCGCTGCTCGATCTGCGCGACCTCGCGCTGGCGGCGGCGCGTCTCCTCGTCCAGCTCGGCGCGCGTCTTGAGGGCGGTCTCGCGCGCTTCCAGCTCGGCGGCCTTGCGGACGGTCTCGGCCTCCCGCTGGCCGTCCTCGAGGACGCGGCGCACCCGCTCCTCCGCGCCGCCGATCTTCCGATCGGTCAGGACCTTTTGAAGGGCGACTCCGACGGCGAGCCCTACAGCAAGCCCGGAGGGTAGCAGCAACCAGATCGGGTCCATGTGCATCTCCAGAGGACGCACGGAGTTGACACCAAATACTCACCAGACTTGATGATTATAGCAGGCGGGAACAGCGGGAAGACACAGGAAATCCCCGCCTCTGCCGTGTGCCGACGGTGTTTCGAACCTGGCTATGACCAGGTGGGCGCCGAATAAGGGGGGCTTCAGGCTTCCCCTTCTCGGAGGGGCTTGCTCACCACCCCCCGCACAGCTCCCTTTGTGTCGACGAGGTTGAAACTTCCCCCCGGCATCACAAACAGCGCAGGGACACCTTTCTGTACCCGCCCGCTCATGGCCGCGTCAAGGGGATTTTGCGGGGGGCGGCATCACCTCGGCCAGCAGCTTGAGGAGCGTGTCCACGCGGGCGTTGACGTCGCCGGCCGCGCGGGCCTGCTCGGCGCGCACGCGGAACAGCTCGTCGGTGATGACGAGGGCGGCGAGGCCGAGGCGCTTGATCGGGTCCGCGCCGCCCACCTCCTTCAGCTTACCCTCGATGTAGTCGACGAGCTCCCGGACGTACTCGGGCGCGGCTTCGCTCCGGATCGTGAACTTCTGACCGAGCAGCTCGCACTCGACGCGGTGCGCCGTCATCTCTCGGAGGGGGGCTCCGCCCCCCTTCCGAACCTCCCCCCGGGGGATGGCGCCGGCGAAGCCGGCGCTCGAGAGGGCGCGAAGGCTGGCATCAGCTCTTCTCCTCGAGCTTCGCGAGGTCCTTGAGAATGGTGTCCACCTGGCCGAGCACCTGCCTGCGCTCCTCCCGGAGGCGGCCGTTCTCTTCGCGGAGGCGGCTGTTCTCCTCCTGCAGCCGGCCGTTTTCCTCGCGCAGCCGGACGATGGTCTCGGTCGCGCGCCGCACCGCTTCCTCGAGCTGCGCCAGCCGCTCCAGCAAAAGCTCCGTCACTGGACTACCTCCCCTCGCGAACCTGGACCCACCGTTCGAGCGCCGGCTTTGCCGGCGCCATCCCGGGGGAGGTTCGGAAGGGGGCGGAGCCCCCCTCCGAGGAAGCTCACGTACCTCTGACCTCTACGCCGAAGCGCCGGCGCACGTCCTCGATCACGCGGGCGTACGCGTCGTTGACCTCGGCATCCGTGAGCGTGCGATCATCGGCGCGGAAGGTCAAGCGCCAGGCGAGGCTCCGCGTGCCGGGGCCGACTCCCTCCCCCGCGTACAGATCGAAGAGGGTCACGCTGCGGAGCAGCGCGCCCCCCGCCGAGCGGATCACCTGCTCGACTTCCGCGGCGGGGAGGCTCTGCGGGATCACGAACGCGACGTCCCGCTGCACCGACGGGTGCCGCGGCAGCGCGACGAAGCGCGGCGGCTCGACCGCGATGGCCACCACCACGTCGAGCGGGATCGTCGCCCCGAACACCGGCGCGGGGATGTCGAAGACCTCCCGCGCCGGGAGGGCGATCTCGCCGAAGGCCGCCACCGCCGTTCCGCCCACCACGAGCCGCCCCCAGCGGCCGGGCTCGAAGTACGGGTGCGCCCCGGGATCGGCGTCGACCGCGACGTCCCGGAGCCCGAGCACCGCCAGCACGTGCTCGGCCAGGCCCTTGGCGTCGAACCCGTCCGCGGGCTCGCGCGGGGCGTACCACGCGGGGTTGGCGCGGGCGCCGGTGAGCGCGAGCGCCAGCCAGCGCGACTCCGCGGGCTCGCCGCGCACGCGCGCGTAGTGCTTGCCGATCTCGAAGACGCGCACGTTCGGCTGCTGCCGCCGCACGTTGGTCGCGATCACCCGGAGGAGCGCGGGCATCAGGTCCGACTTCAGCGCCGAGGCGTCCTGGCTCAGCGGGTTGAGGAGCCGGAGGAGGCTGTCGTCCGAGGAGGCCAGGCCGAGCGCGGCCGCGCGCGCGGGATCCTCGAAGGCATAGGTGATGACCTCGTCGAGCCCCGCCGCCACCAGAGCCCGGCGCGCCGCGGCCGCCTGCTCGAGCGTGCGGGGCCGCCGGGCGGGGATCAGCGTGCCGCCGGGCAGCGTCGAGGGAATCCGGTCGTAGCCCCAGACGCGGATGACCTCCTCCACGAGGTCTTCCTCGATCGCGATGTCGCGGCGGAACGCGGGGACCTCGACCTGGAGGGCGCCCGGCTCCCGTCGCACGAGGAGGCCGAGCCCTTCCAGGATGCGCGCCACTTCCTCCACCGGCGGGCTGGCGCCGATGACGCGCTGGATGCGGCTCATGCGGAGCCGCACCACCGGCCGCCGGCGCGGCGCCGGGTAGACGTCGATCACGCCGCGAGCGACGACGCCGCCGGCCACCTCGGCGATGAGCTGGGCCGCGCGGTCGATCGCGTCCCGCAAACCCTCGATGTCGGCGCCGCGCTCGAAGCGGTAGGCGGCGTCGGTCTTGAGCCCGAGGTCGCGGGACGTGCGGCGGATCGAGTCGGGCTTGAAGTAGGCGGCCTCCAGGAGCACGCGGGTGGTGGCGCCGGTGACCTCGGTGTTGGCGCCGCCCATCACCCCGCCGATGCCGATGGCGCGCTCGGGGTCGGCGATCACGAGCATCGACTCGCCGAGCGCGCGGTCCTGGCCGTCGAGCGTCGTCAGGCGCTCGCCCCGCCGCGCCCGCCGGACGACGATCGTGTGGTCCGCCACCGTGTCGTAGTCGAAGGCGTGCAGCGGGTGGCCCAGCTCCCACAGGACGTAGTTGGTCACGTCGACGACGTTGCTGATCGGGCGGAGCCCGACGGCGCGCAGGCGCGCGGCCATCCAGGCCGGCGACGGCCCCACGCGAACGCCCGCGATGACGCGGGCGGCGTAGCGCGGGCACAGGTCGGGATCGTCGATGCGCACGCGGGCCAGCGCGTGGGCGGCCCCCTCGCCCTCGGCGACCGCGATCGTCGGGTACTGGAACTTCCCGCCGGTCAGCGCGGCCAGCTCGCGGCCCACGCCCACGATGGAGAGGCAGTCGGGGCGGTTGGGCGTGATCTCGACCTCGAGGACCCAGTCGTCGAGGCCGAGGTGGGCGAGCAGATCGGCGCCGAGCGGCGCCTCCTCGCCCACGAGGAGGATGCCGCCCTCGTGCTCCTCCCCGATCCCCAGATCCTTCTCGGAGCACAGCATGCCCTGCGACCGGACGCCCCGGATCGTGGCGACCTCGATGCGCCGCCCGCCCGGCAGCGTGGCCCGCGGCGGCGCGAACGCCGCCCGCACGCCCGCGACACAGTTCGGCGCGCCACACAGCACGGAGAAGCGCTCCCGCCCGGTGCTCACGCGCACGAGCCGAAGGTGGTGCCCGCGATACTCCCCGAGGTCGCGCTCGACCGCCTCCACTTCGCCCACGACGACGCCTTCCACCCCGGGCGCCAGGCGCTCGAAGCTCCCGACCTCGACCCCCCCGTTGACCAGCCGATCCGCCGCTTGCGGCGGAGTCAGGTCGGTCTGCAGGAACTCGAGGATCCACCGCCACGACAGCTTCATGCGACGACTCGCCCCGAACACACCCCAGAGTCCGCGCCGGCGTGGAGCGATCCCGCGCGTTCACTCCGAGCCGCGCGCGACGACTCGGCGCGAGTCATGCGAACTGGTGCAGGAACCGCAGGTCGTTCTCGAAGAACAGGCGGATGTCGTCCACGCCGTACTTGAGCATGGCGACGCGCTCGACGCCCATGCCGAACGCCCAGCCCGTGACCTCCTCGGGATCGTAGCCGACGTTGCGAAGCACCTGCGGGTGCACCATGCCGGAGCCGAGAATCTCGAGCCACCCGGACTGCTTGCACACCCGGCACCCGCCGCCGCCGCACAGGAAGCACAGCACGTCCACCTCGGCCGACGGCTCCGTGAACGGGAAGAACGACGGGCGGAAGCGGATCCGGGAGCGGGCGCCGAACATCTCGCGCGCGAACAGCTCGAGCGTGCCCTTGAGGTCGCCCATCGAGATGTCGCGGTCGACGGCCAGGCCCTCGACCTGGTGGAACATCGGCGAGTGCGTGATGTCGGCGTCGCGCCGATACACCTTGCCCGGGCAGATCACGCGCACGGGCGGCCGCTGGGCCTGCATGGTCCGGATCTGCACGGGCGAGGTGTGCGTGCGCAGGAGCGTGTCCTCGGACAGGTAGAACGTATCCTGCATGTCGCGCGCGGGGTGGTCGCGCGGGATGTTGAGCGCCTCGAAGTTGTTGTACTCCGACTCGACCTCGGGTCCCTCGGCCACCGCGAAACCGAGGCCGATGAAGATCTCGACGATCTCGTCGTCGACGCGGGTGAGCGGGTGGAGGGCGCCGAGCGGCGGGCGGCGGCCGGGGAGCGTGAGGTCGGGCCGCTCGGCCTCGAGCTCGCGGCGGCGCTCGGCGGCGCGCGTCAGCGCCAGCTTCTCGCCGACCAGCCGGTCGATCTCGACCTTGAGCTCGTTGGCCTGCCGTCCGACCTCGGGGCGCTCGGCCGCCGGCAGGGAGGCCAGCGAGCGGAGGAGCTGCGTGATCTCGCCCTGCCGGCCGAGATACTTCACCCGGACCGTCTCGGCCTCCGCGCTGGTCGTCGCGGCCTGGAGGTCCGCGGCGGCGGCCGCGCGAATCCGGTCGATCCGGAGGTTGGCCACCCTCAGGCCGTGGTCTGCGCCTTGGCGGTCTCGGCGAGCTTCGCGAAGCCCGTGGGATCGTTGACGGCGAGGTCGGCGAGGATCTTCCGGTCCAGCCCGATGCCCGCGCGCTTGAGCCCCGCCATGAAGACGGAGTACGAGAGCCCCGCCTGACGGCAGGCGGCGTTGAGCCGGATGATCCAGAGGGCCCGCGCCCGGCGCTTCTTCTGCTTCCGGTCGCGGTAGGCGAACGCCCCCGCCCGCAGCACCGTCTCCTTCGCCGTGCGATAGAGCTTGCGGCGGCCGCCGAAGTAGCCCTTGGCCTTCTTCAGCACCTTCTTGCGACGCTGGCGGGTCTTGGGCCCGCCCTTGGCCCGTGGCATGCGTTCTTCCTCCTGGTGATATCGCTTACAGGTACGGGAGCAGGACGGTCAGGCGCCGCTCGTCGGCCTTGGCGACGAGCTTCCCCTTGCGCAGGTGCCGCCGCCGCTTGGGCTTCTTGCCCTGGAGCTTGTGCTGCTTCCAGCCCCCGGCCCGCTTGAGCTTGCCCGACGCGGTCTTCTTCAGGCGCTTGGCCGCGCCCCGCTTGGTCTTCATCTTCGGCATGGGCCTGTCTCCTAGTGGTGGGCCTTCGGGCTGAGGAGCATGCTCAGCATCCGGCCTTCCATCCGGGGATGGTTCTCCACCATCGCGATGTCGACGACGGCGGCGGTCATCTTGTTGAGCATCTTCCAGCCCAGCTCCGTGTGCGCCATCTCGCGGCCCTTGAACCGCACGGTGACCTTCGCCTTGTTGCCTTCCTCGAGGAACCGCCGCACGTGCTTCAGCTTGAACTCGAAGTCGTGCTTCTCGGTCTTCGGGCCCATCTTGACTTCCTTGACGACGATCACCGTCTGCTTCTTGCGGGCCTCCTTCTGCCGCCGCGCCTGCATGTACTTGTACTTGCCGAAGTCCATGATGCGGCAGACGGGCGGCGCCGCCTCGGGCGCGACCTCGACGAGGTCGAGCTCGCGCTGGCGGGCGACGTCCAGGGCCTGGGGCAGCGGCATGACGCCGAGCTGCTCGCCGTCCTGCGTGACCACCCGCACCTCGCGGGCGCGGATGCCTTCGTTGATCCTGATCTCTGGTGCTTTTGCCGGTGGTATGGGTGTGACTCCTAGACGCCGTCGTGCACAGCGCGCGCGGGGGGGAGCACCGCCCGCGCTCGCGGGGCGCCGGCGGCTGGCCGCTTCCTCACGAGCGGCCCACCGTGAGAGTGACGGTACGGGACCCGATCTCGTGGGCCAGGTCGGCCAGGACGCGGTCGACCGGCACCGCGCCCCGGTCCTCGCCGGTCCGATAGCGGAGGCTCGCGGTCCCGTTCTGCGCCTCGCGCTCGCCCACGACCAGCATGTACGGGACCTTCTGGAGCTGGGCCTCGCGGATCCGGTAGCCGAGCTTCTCGTTGCGGTCGTCGAGCTCGGCGCGGACGCGCCCCTCCACGAGCCGGCCGTGCACCGTGCGCGCGTAGGCGGCGTGCTTCTCGCTCACGGGCAGCACGCGCGCCTGCACCGGGGCGAGCCAGGTCGGGAACGCCCCCGCGAAGTGCTCGGTGATGATCCCGATGAAGCGCTCGAAGGAGCCGAAGATCGCCCGGTGGATCGCCACCGGGCGCTTGGGCTGCCCGTCCGCGTCGATGTAGGTCAGGTCGAAGCGCTCGGGCAGCATGGTGAGATCGAGCTGGACCGTGGCGATCTGCCAGTCGCGGCCCAGCACGTCCTGGATCCCGATGTCGATCTTCGGGCCGTAGAACGCCCCGTCGCCCGGCTTCACCTCGTAGGCGAGGCCGTTGGCGTCGAGAGCGGCGTGCAGCGCCTGCTCGGCGGCGTCCCACTGCGGGGCGGTACCGAGGTAGCTCGGCGGCCGCGTCGCCAGCCGGAACGACGGCGCCAGGTTGAAGACCTTGTAGAACTCCCGCACCAGCTCGAGCACGCCCGTGATCTCGTCCTGCATCTGGTCCGGGCGGCAGTAGATGTGCGCGTCGTCCTGCGTGAACTGGCGCACGCGGAACAGGCCGGTCAGGGTGCCGGAGCGCTCGTTCCGGTGCAGGTGCCCCATCTCGCTGAGCCGGAGCGGCAGGTCGCGGTAGGACCGCCGCGCGTGCCGGTAGACGAAGGTCGACTCCGGGCAGTTCATCGGCTTGAGGCTGTAGACCTGCTCGTCCACCTCGAGCGTGAACATG
>JACQCN010000436.1 GCA_016201575.1 Candidatus Rokuibacteriota bacterium
ACCGCCCCTGCGCCACCCGCCCGGTCGCGCCATCGCCGGTCGTGAATAATGCAGGCCAGGGGAATCGAGCGGGTCTGAAGCGTCACGCGCGTGCACACACACACCGGAGGGCCGACATGCTGCGTTCACTGCGCTTGGGGGTGGTCGTCACGCTGGCCGCGGTTCTGACGTCGGGCGCCGCGCACGGGTACTCGGGAGGGCCGACCTGGATCGTGACCGATCTGACGACGGGATGCGCCGGCTGCCACTCGTCGATGCAGAAGAGCCAGCTCCGCACGGAGCGCGAGCAGATGGCCGCCGCTCAGTTCGTGGAGAACAAGCACTACCGCGCGCTCGAGGAGGGGACCGGCAGCTACAAGGACATGAGCCCTGAAGACCGGCAGAAGTTGCTCGCCGACGTGAAGCTGATGGACCAGCACGCCTCGGTGACGCTGGCGGGGCCGGCCAGCGCGAAGCCGGGCCAGGAGATCCAGCTCACGGCCACCGTCCAGGGCGGCCACGGCGTCGTGGGCGTGTTCCTGATGGAGAGCGACCTGCGCTTCCAGGGGCGCTCCCTGGCGAGTGACGGCTGGGTCGTCGTCGGGGCGCCGAAGGTCTGGGGCGCCGACGGCAAGGAGCAGATGAAGTGGGTCGACAGCCGGGGGCCGGAGCTCAAGAAGAACCTGGCGTCCGTGCTGATCTTCGACCAGCAGAGCGACCTCGCCGGCAAGAAGTTCCCCCAGGGCAAGGTGGTGTGGACGGTGCGCGCGCCGCCGGCGCCGGGTAGCTATCCGGTCGCCGTCGGATTCGCCTACGGCACCGAGAAGGCCTCGCCCTACGGCCGCGTGACCAACCCCTCGGGGGTCGTTCTGCCCAGGGGCGGCGGGCTCGGCCCTTCGGGCCGCATCCTCTTCTCGACGGTCCACACGATCACCGTGCGCTGAGCACGGGGCCCGCCGGTGCTGCGCACGCTCGCGATCGGCGCGTCGGCACTGGCGGGCGTCGTCCTCGTCGCCGCCCTGTTCCTGGCGGGGCTCGCGGCGAAGGAGCGGGACGACCGCTTCTGCGTGTCCTGCCATCTCCACGAGGCGAAGTTCACGCGCTTCCGCGCCGCCGCCCCGGTCGACCTGGCGGGCTCCCACCACGCGAAGAAGGCGGTGCGCTGCATCGACTGCCACGGCGGGGCGGATCCCGTGATGCGGGCGCGCGTGTGGACCGTCGCCGGCGTCGACACGCTCCGGTTCCTGGCGGGTCTCTACGGCGAGCCCGAGCGCATGCGCCTCCCCCTCCGCCCGGCCGAGTGCCGGCAGTGTCACACGCCCATCCTGCCGCGCGCGCCGGCGGAGGAGGAAGAGGGCGGCGGAGGCGCTCAGACCTATCACGCGATCCGGGACCACGACGCCGTCCGGATCGCCTGCGCGCCCTGCCACCTCTCGCACACCACGGACAGCGAGGCGAGGCTCCAGTTCATCTCGCGCGCCCGCGTGCAGCCCATCTGCCGCGAGTGCCACTCCCAGTTCGGCGGTAGTTCGAGCCGAGCGGCGTCGGCGAGGGCGGTTGACGAGCCCGCTGGTCCCGCTCCTGGCCCTGCCGCTCCTCCGGCGCCGGGAGCGGGTAGGCCCGCGCGCGGAGACGGGGTAGAATCAGCGGGAATGAAGCCCTACGACATTCACGTCTTCGTGTGCATGAACCGCCGGGATCCCTCGGATCCCCGCGGCTGCTGCGCCGACAAGGGCTCGGAGGCGCTCCGCGACTACTTCAAGCAGGCGGTGAAGGCGCGGGGCGTGCCGGGGCGCGTCCGCGTCAACCAGGCGGGCTGCCTCGACCAGTGCCAGTTCGGGCCGTCGGTGGTGATCTACCCGGCGGGGATCTGGTACACGGTGCGCACGACCGAGGACGTCGACACGATCATCGGGGAGCACCTGCTCGGCGGCAAGCCCGTCGAGCGCCTGAAGCTCGGCTCGCGGTAATCCCCGCACCGCGGGCCCGCGATAGGCCTTGGACGACGACGCGGCCGTCGCGAAGATTTTGCCGCGCGTGCTAATGTGAGCGGGTATGACCGGCGTGCCCTTCCGCGACACCTTCTGGAACGTCCCGTACGCGGCCCAGGTGTTCCTCTACGCCGGCGCGGCGGTGGCGATCGCCATCTTCCTCTGGGGCCTCTGGGAGCGGGTGCGCCTCTGGCGCCGGGGCGGGCCGGAGGCCCGCTTCGACCGCCTCCCGCAGCGGTTGCGCCTCCTCGCCGTGCACGGACTCGCGCAGGCGCGGACGCTCTCGCAGGCGTACCCGGGGATCATGCACGCGATCATCCTGTGGGGCTTCCTCGCCCTGTTCATGGGGACCGTGCTCGCCACGATCGACTACGACGTCACGCTGCCGCTGTGGGACGTGAAGCTCCTGAAGGGCGACTTCTACCTCGCCTACGAGGCCGTGCTCGACCTCTTCGGCCTGTTCTTCGTCATCGGGCTCGGCATGGCGGTCTACCGGCGGTTCGTGGTCCGGCCGCACCGCCTCGATCCCACCGCGCGCTTCGCCAACGTGCTGGCGCTCCTGTTCCTGATCAACCTCACCGGGTTCGTCGTGGAGGCCTGCCGGCTCGCGGTCGTGAAGCCGGCGTGGGGGCCGTGGTCGCCGGTGGGCTACGCGCTCGGCCAGGGGCTGCTGGCGGCGGGCGTCTCGGAGGGCGCGCTGCGCGCGCTCCACCTCTCCACGTGGCTCTTCCACGCGGTGATCGCGCTCGGCTTCATTGCGGTGATCCCGTACTCCTACTTCGTGCACCTGATCACCACGCCGCTCAACATCTTCTTCGCCAAGCTCACGTCCCGGGGCGAGATCCGCGCGATCGCCAACATTGAAGAGGCCGAGGCCCTCGGGGTCTCGACGCTGGAGGAGTTCTCGTGGAAGCGGCGGCTCGACTTCGACGCTTGCGTCGAGTGCGGCCGGTGCGAGGCGGCCTGCCCGGCCTACATGGCGGGGACGAAGCTCAGCCCCAAGCAGATCATCGTGAAGCTCAAGCGGCACATGCACGGGGAGCGGCCGGGCCCCATCCACGGGACCCTCATCGATCCCGACGAGCTCTGGTCCTGCACGACCTGCATGGCCTGCGTCGAGGAGTGCCCGGCCTTCATCGACATCGTCGACACCATCGTCGACCTCCGCCGCTACCTGACCCTGTCCGAGGGCGCGCTGCCGTCGACCGCGCCCCAGTCGCTCCAGAACATCCAGCGGGCCGGCAACCCCTGGGGGCTGCCGCCGGCCGAGCGCCTGAAGTGGGCCGAGGGGCTCGAGGTGCCGGTCCTGGAGGAGGGCAAGGAGGTCGAGTACCTCTACTGGGTCGGCTGCTCGGCGTCCTACGACCGCCGGAACCAGTCGATCGCCCGCAGCGTGGTGAAGATCCTCAAAGCGGCCGGCGTCTCGTTCGCGGTCATGCCGGAGGAGCGCTGCCACGGCGAGGTCGCGCGCCGCCTGGGCGAGGAGTACCTCTACCAGACGCTCCAGCAGGAGAACATCGGGAACCTCCACCGGTACCGCTTCCGGAAGGTCATCACCCACTGCCCGCACTGCTTCAACACCATCAAGAACGAGTTCCCCCAGTTCGGGGGGACCTACGAGGTGCTCCACCACTCGGTGGTCATCGAGGGGCTCCTCCGGGAGGGCCGGATCAAGCCCACGCGGCCGATCGCCCAGACCGTGGCGTTCCACGACTCCTGCTACCTCGGCCGCTACAATGGAATCTTCGAAGCGCCCCGCGAAGTGGCAAAATCGGTCCCGGGCCTCCGCCTGATCGAGCTGCCGCGCAACCGGGAGCGCGGGCTTTGCTGCGGGGGCGGAGGCGGCCACATGTGGATGGAGGTCCCGTCGCAGAAGCGGGTGAACATCATCCGGGTGGAGGAGGCGCTGGAGTCGAAGCCGGACGTCGTCGCCACCGCGTGCCCGTTCTGCCTGGCCATGGTGGACCTCGGACGGAAGGTGAAGGGAGCCGAGGAGACGCTGGCGGTCAAGGACGTGAGCGAGCTGGTCGCGGAGAGCCTGCCCTGATGCGGGAGCTGCTCCGAGTCCTGCCCGAGCTGGCGCGGCTTCTCGGGCGCCTCGTCGCCGACCCGGCGCTCCCGCGCGGCGCCAGGATCGCTCTCGCGGCCGCCGCCGCGTATCTGCTCTCCCCGATCGACCTGATCCCCGACTTCGTGCCGGTGGTCGGCGTCCTCGACGACGCGCTGCTCGCCGCGGTGATCGTCGACGGGCTCCTGAACCACGTCGACCGGCCGCTCCTGCTCAAGTACTGGCCGTGGGACGAGAGCGTCCTCGACCGCGTGGGGCGGGTCGCGGGCTGGCTGAGCGTCTGGGTGCCCCGCCGCGTGAAGACCCGGATCTTCGCGAGCCGCTGATGGCGACCCCGCCGCCGCGCCCTCCGTCCCGCCGGCCGACGCCGGGCAGCCGCCCCGGTCAGCCTGCCCAGGCGCGTCCGGGCGCCCCCGGCCGTGAGACGCCGGCGAAGCCCGGCACGCGAGGGGCCGCTGCGGGCGTCCCCGGGGCGCGAACCGGTCCGCGCAAGGCCGAGCGGATCCGCTACGCGCCGGCCAGGATCGAGGAGTCGAAGTGGGGCCGGAAGGCGCTGATCGGCCTCGTGGCGGTCGCCGTCGTGGTGGGGACGATCGGGTGGTATCGCTACCTGACACGGCCACCCGTCGTGGTTCGCCTGCCGGTCGCCGCTCCCGCCGCCGATGCGCCCGAACGGGCTCAGGCCCCGGCCGCCGTCGCCTCCGCACGTGCGACACCGGCGCCCGTCGACCGTGGGCCGATCACGCTGCTCCCGAGAGAGCTCGCGGCCGAGCTGGCGACCGAGCGAGAGCTGTCGCCGGCCCAGGCCTTCGCCACGCGATACCGCGACCGCGAGGTGACCTGGAGCGGGACGGTGACGGGCACGATGCGCCTGGATCACGTGCTCAAGGTGGACTTCACCGACTCGGACGGGATGAAGCTGGCGGCCTGGTGCGAGACGGACGCGGAGATCTCGCCGGGCGTCGTCGTGACCGTCCGGGGCAGGCTCGCCAACCGGCTGAAGGACGGGTTCTCGGTCGACCGCTGCCAGATCCGGTAGCCGTCCAGGCGTTTCGGAACGCCGGCGACTTCCCGCGGGGGATAATCGCCGGCGAATTGCCGCCAGATCCTGTAGCCCTTCAGGCGGTTCGGAAATCCCCCGGCAGATGATCGCTGAGCGGCCGGGAACAGGCAGCGGCAGGAGCCCTCCGTAGCCGTCGCCGCTCGTTGACTCCGGCGCGGCAGGTTCGCTAATGTAGCGAGCGGCCTGGTTCGGGTGCATCATTCACCTGGCGCTGGAGAAAGCCGGGATTCGCGTCATCCTGAAGAATTGCGGTCACTCCCCGGGGAGGAGCTCATGAAGGTCTTTCATTCCTCGATCACCGTGTCCAGCGAGGAGCGGACAGAGTTCTCCGACATCACCAGGCAGGTTCGCGCCGCGCTCCAGCAGTTTCCCGTCAGCGACGGCATCGCCGTCGTCAACACGACGCACACGACCTGCGCGCTGTTCGTGAACGAGTTCCAGGGCGCGCTCGTCGAGGACCTGAAGGCGCTCCTGGAGCGGCTGGTTGTCGAGCGGGGCGGCTACCGGCACGACGACGCGCGCTACTCCGACTGCGAGCGCGGCAACGCGCACGCGCACCTGCGAGCGGCCCTTCTCGGCCGCAGCGTCGCGCTGGGAATCAGCGACGGCGAGCTGGCCCTCGGGCGATTCCAGTCGATCATCTTCGCGGAGCTGGACGGCCCCCGGAAGCGCGAGATCACCCTCCAGGTCATCGGCGAGTAGAGCCATATCCGTCAGCCTGGCAACCGCCGACACCCGGGTGCCGCTTTTGGGCACGCGGCGTGGGCCCCCCGCCACGTATCTCTTGGGCTTTCGAGGGGTTTGATCCTACACTTGAACCCGTCTCCCTGGCACAGGGGTTGCTCGAAACGCCGAGCCCGATGAACGATCGGAGGAACGCCATCGTCGCCGCCATGAGCGAACACTGAGCCGCCCGGTGGCCGCGCCTCTCCCGTCGCCGCCCGCTTTCGTCCTGACCGGGTTCGCGCCCGATCTCCTGATCGCCCTGTATCGCTCGATGAGCCTGATCCGGAAGACGGAGGAGAAGATCGTCGCGCTGTATCCGGAGCAGGAGATGCGCTGCCCCACGCATCTCTCCATCGGGCAGGAGGCGCCCGCGGCCGGCGTGTGCGCCGCCCTCACCGCGAGCGATGTCACCTACTCCGGTCACCGGGGCCACGCGCACTACCTCGCCAAGGGCGGCGACCTTCGCGCCATGATGGCGGAGCTCTACGGCCGCGTGACCGGGTGCTCTCGCGGGAAGGGCGGATCCATGCACCTCGTCGACCCGTCGGTCGGGGTCATGGGAGCTTCGGCCATCGTGGGGGGGAGCATGCCGCTCGCGGTGGGCGCGGCGCTGGCCGCGCGGCTGCGGGCCCGCGACACGGTGGCCGTCGCCTTCTTCGGCGATGCCGCTGTCGAGGAGGGCGTGTTCCACGAGAGCGTCGGCTTCGCCGCGCTCCGCAAGCTGCCCGTCATCTTCGCCTGCGAGAACAACTTCTACGCGACCTACTCGCCGCTGACCTCGCGGCAGGTCAACGACGACATCTACCGGCGCGTCTCGCCCCTCGGGGTGCCGGGAGTCCGCCTCGACGGCAACAACGTGACGGAGGTCCACCGCGCCGCCCGCCAGGCGGTGCACCGGGCCCGGAGCGGCGAGGGGCCCACGCTGCTGGAGATGCGAACCTACCGGTGGCGTGACCACGTCGGGCCCGGCTATGACGTGAGCGTCGGCTACCGGACGCAGGCGGAGCTGGACGCCTGGATGGCGTGCGACCCCGTCGTCACCTTCGCCCGCGCGCTGGAGGCGGGCGGCGTGCTGTCGGCGGCCGCGCGCGCCGACATCGACGCGCGCCTGGACCACGACATCGACGAGGCGGTGGCCTTCGCCAAGGGCAGCCCGTACCCGGATGCCTCCGAGCTGGCCGAGCACGTCTACGGGTGATGCGCGCCGGAGGCGAGCGATCCTTTTTGCAAGTGCCGTTTGCGGCGCGTCGCTAGTGTCAGCGCGGATCACTCGTGAACGTCAGCGCGGCGCGGCGGGCGGGTCCTGGCCCGGCAGGCAGCCCCGTCCGTCCTCGCTCGATACCCCACTCGTTGCGGGCGGGCGG
>JACQCN010000463.1 GCA_016201575.1 Candidatus Rokuibacteriota bacterium
AACATCAGCACGACGCCCAAGCGGGCGCCGTCCGGCGGCGCCTCCGCGCCGGGGCCCGAGGAGCGCTTCCGCGATTTCTTCGGCCCGGAGTTCTACGAGCGGTTCTTCAAGAAGCCGCCGCGGGAGGACACGCGGGCGTCCGGCTCGGGCGTGATCGTGGATCCGGACGGATACATCTTGACGAACAACCACGTCATCGAGAACGCTCAGGAGATCACGGTCCGGCTGTCGGACTCGCGCAAGTTCACGGCCCGGCTCGTCGGGCGCGACCCGAAGACGGACGTCGCGGTGCTCAAGGTCGACGCGCCCGGCGGCGGGCTGCCGGTGGCGGAGCTGGGCGACTCGGACCGGCTGCGCGTCGGGCAGTGGGCCATCGCCATCGGCAACCCCTTCGGCCTGGACCGCACGGTGACGGTCGGCATCATCTCCGCGACGGCGCGCACCCGGGTCGGGGTGGCGACGTACGAGAGCTTCATCCAGACCGACGCGTCGATCAACCCGGGCAACTCGGGCGGGCCGCTCCTGAACCTGGACGGGCAGGTGATCGGGATCAACACGGCGATCGTCGCCACCGGGCAGGGCATCGGGTTCTCGATCCCGGTGAACATGGCCAAGGAAGTGATGCGCCAGCTCATCACCCAGGGCCGCGTGGTGCGCGGGTGGCTGGGCATCGTGATCCAGGACCTGTCGGACGAGCTGGCGTCGAGCTTCGGCGTGAAGGAGCGGGAGGGCGTGCTGGTGACCGACGTCATGAAGGGCGGCCCCGCCGAGACGGCCGGCCTGAAGCCCGGCGACGTCATCACGGAGCTGGGCGGCGTCAAGATCACCGAGGTCCCGGACCTGCAGAAGCGCGTGGCGGCGGTGGCGCCGGGCCAGCCGGTGTCGCTCACGGTGGTCCGCGACCGCAAGGCGATGCCCCTCAGCGTGAAGCTCGGCGAGATGCCGGCCGAGGAGACCGTGGTCGCCTCCGACCTCGGCGACGAGAGCTGGGGCCTGTCCGTCGAGGCGGTGAGCCCCGAGCTGGCCGAGCGGCTCGAGCTGGCGATCCCGCGCGGGGTGGTGATCACCGACGTGGTGCCGGGCAGCCCGGCCGCCCGCGCCGGGCTCCGGCCCGGCGATGTCGTCCTCGACGTCAACCGCGAGCCCGTGGCCGACGTGGAGGCGTTCCGCAAGCTGCTGGGCGCGGTCAAGCCCGGCGAGAGCGTGCGGCTGTGGGTCCACCGCGCCGGCGACAGCGGCGTCAAGGAGTACCTCGTGCTCGAGAAGCCGGCGCCATGATCGGCGCCCTCGAGGCGCCCGCCCGGCGCGGCACCGTCCTCGTGGTCGACGACGAGGAGGGCGTGCGCGCGTCGTACCGGGTGATGCTCGAGGACGAGTACACCGTGCTGGAGGCCGAGGACGGGGCTCAAGCGCTGGAGGCGCTGCAGGCCCACGAGGTCGACCTGGTGATGCTCGACCAGCGCATGCCGGGGGCACCCGGCATCGAGGTGCTGAGCCGCATCAAGGCCGCCGACCCCGCCGTGGTGGTGGTGATCGCCACCGCCGTCCGCGAGGTGCGCACGGCGGTGGAGGCTCTCAAGCGCGGCGCCTATGACTACATCACCAAGCCCTTCGACGTGGAGGACATCGAGCTCCTCGTGCGCCGGGCCCTGGACAAGCGCAACCTCGAGCGCGAGGTCCTCTACCTCCGCTCCACCATTCCCCAGGGCTTCGACGCGATGATCGGCCGGCACCCGGAGATGGTGCGGATCTACCAGCTCATCGCCCAGATCGCGCCCACCGCCGCCACGGTGCTCGTCGCCGGCGAGAGCGGCACCGGCAAGGAGCTGGTCGCCCGCGCCATCCACACCCAGAGCCCGCGGAGCGCCAAGCCGTTCGTGGCGGTGAACGTGGCGGCGCTGCCCGACACGCTGGTGGAATCCGAGCTGTTCGGCCACGAGAAGGGCGCGTTCACGGGCGCGGTCGCGCGGAAGCTCGGCAAGTTCGAGCTGGCCCACGGCGGCACGCTCTTCCTCGACGAGATCGGCAGCCTCCGCCCCGACCTGCAGGCCAAGCTGCTCCGCGCCCTCCAGCAGCGCGAGATCGAGCGGCTCGGCGGCAGCCGCACGGTGCCCGTGGACGTCCGGGTCATCGCCGCCACCAACGTCAACCTGCGGCAAGCCGTGCGCGACCGCGCCTTCCGCGAGGACCTCTACTACCGCCTGAACGTGGTGCCGGTCACGGTGCCGCCGCTCCGCGACCGGCGCGAGGACGTCCCCCTCCTGGTCGAGCACTTCGTGCGGAAGTACGCCCGCGAGTTCAACCGCGACGTGCGCGGCGTCTCGGCGGGGGCGCTCGAGGTGCTCCAGCGCTACGACTGGCCGGGCAACGTGCGCGAGATGGAGAACATCATCCAGCGTGCGGTCGTGCTGGCGGGCGGGCCCGTGCTCCGGCTCCAGGACCTGCCGCTCGACCTCGCCATGCCGGAGACGGGGGCGCGCCTGGACGAGGGCACCGGGCTCCCGCTCCGGGAGGCGCGCGAGCAGTTCGAGCGCCAGTACGTGCTGCGGGTGCTGGAGAAAGTGGGCTGGAACCAGAGCCGGGCGGCGCGCCTGCTCGGCCTGCATCGCAACACCCTGCTCGCCAGGCTCGCGGCGTGGGGCCTCCGCCGGCCCAACGGCGGCGAGGACGAGCGGGCGACGACCTCGCTGGGGTGAGTCATGCGCACGCCTGTCATCCGGCGTCTCGGCCTCGCGCTCCTCCTCGCCGTGGTGTCGGTCCCGGTCCCCGGCTGGGCGCAGGACCCGCTCCGCGGCACGTGGCGGCTCGTGTCCTTCGACGTGGTGACGTCGAACGGGCTGATCCTCGAGCAGTTCCTGGGGCCGGAGCCGGTGGGCGCGATCATGTACGACGGCACGCGCATGTGCGTGCAGATCACGCGGCTGGACCGGCGCAACTTCGCCTCGAACGACCTCCGCAGCGGCACGCCCACCGAGCGCGCGGTCGCCTACCAGACCTTCATCGCCTACTGCGGCACTTACACGGTGAACCTCGCCGAGGGCGTGGTCGTTCACCAGCTCGAGTTCAGCCTGTTCCCCAACTGGACCGGGACGGCCCAGAAGCGGTTCTTCGAGGTCTCGGGCGACCGGCTGACGCTGACGACGCCGCCCTACCCGAGCGGCGGCGGGCAGGTGACCTCGCGCCTGGTCTGGGAGCGCGCGAAGTAGCGGGCGCGCGTCAGGCGGAGGCGAGGACGATCGTGAGACCCTACATGTTTCTGGGCCGATGGGACGCCGCGCTGGCCGAAGGGCGGGCGCGCGTTCACGAGATCCTCGCCGCCGGGGCCTGCGGTCGGGACGCGCCGCTATTTGACGCCGAGCAGCGGGACGCCGGCGGCACGCGTGGCCATCCTGAGCGCGGCGTCCTTGGTTGCGAGCGGGATGCGTTCGCGCATCGCCAGCCGCAGGTACGTGGCGTCGTAGGCCGAGAGCGTATGCTCGCGCCCGAGGCCGATGAGCGCGTCCGCATCGTCGATGCCCGTGGCGGCCTCGACGACGACCGGCAGCTCGCCGAGCAGCTCCAG
>JACQCN010000464.1 GCA_016201575.1 Candidatus Rokuibacteriota bacterium
ACGGGTGCGTCCGGCTCGGCTCCCGCCGCGCGGACCACCGCGCGCGTCGGCACGGCCTACACCACCGACACCTACAAGAGCCGCCTGCTCGCCTCGGCGGACTCGCGCCAGGTCTGGGGCATGGACCAGGACGAGATCGAATGGGCCGCGCAGAACGCGGAGCAGATCATGGACCGCGACTTCCAGGTGGCGCCCTACGCGGGCGGCGGCCTGCGGCTCGAGAACGTGAACGCGGGCTCGATCGGCGCCGCGCGGGGCCTGCTGGCGGGCGACGTGCTGCGCGAGGTGAACGGCCAGCCGCTCAACAACATCGCCGACGTGCGCACGCTCCTGAACAACAAGGCCATGCAGCAGCAGACGGGCCTGCGCCTGACGATCGAGCGCGCCGGTAAGCCGGTGGTGATCGAGTACCGCCCGCTGCCGAAATAGGTACCAGGGACCCAGTACAAAGTACCAGGAGAGGATCTAAGCAGAAGGTCCCTTGGTACCTCGTACGTGGTACCTGGTACCCGACCCCTCCTACTTGCCCAGAAACTCCTCGTGCAGCGCCCGCACGGCTTCCGGGCCGTCGTCGCCCTTGACGATGAAGGAGATCGAGAGCTCCGAGGAGCCCTGCGCGATCGCCATGATGTTGATGCCCTTCGCGCCCATCGCGGCGAAGACGCGGCCCGCGGTGCCGGGGTGGCCGCGCATGTAGGAGCCGATCACCGCGACGATGGCGACCTTCTCCACGACCTGGATCTGCCGGGCCTCTCCGCTGCGGAGCAGGTTCGCCTCGAGCGTGGCGCGCGCCTGGGCGAGCTGGGGGCCGTTCACGGCGAGCGAGATGCCGCCCTCCGAGACCGACAGGATGATCATGCGGACGTTGATCCCCTGGGCGCCGAGGAGGCCCAGGATCCGCGCCGCCGTGCCGGGACGGCCCATCATGACCGCGCCCGTGATGTTGATGAGCCCCGCGTCCTTCACCAGGAGCACGGAGCGGATGATCTCGTTGGGGCGGGTGCCGTCGTCGATGATCAGCGTCCCGGCGCCGCCGGCGTTGAAGGTGTTCTTCATGCGCACCGGGATCTTCCGGTCGGCCGCCGGCTCCAGCGCGCGCGGGTGCATCGACTTCGCGCCGAAGAGGCCCATCTCGATCGCCTCGATGAAGCGGATCCGCTCGAGGAGCCGGGCCCCGGGGACGATCCGCGGATCGGCGGTCATGAGGCCGTCGACGTCGCTCCAGATCCACACCTCGTCGGCCTTGAGGGCGGCGCCGACGATCGTCGCCGTGTAGTCGCTGCCGCCCCGGCCGATCGTCGTGGTGACGCCGTGCTGGGTCGCGGCGATGAAGCCGGTGACGACGGGCACTTCGCCCGCCTCGAGGGGCCCCTTGAGGGCGTCGGCGATCTGGTAGAGCGAGAGCTCCATGAGCGGCTCCGCCTCGCCGAACTTCTCGTCGGTGACGAGGCCGACCTCCTGGCCCGTGAAGGCGCGCGCCTTCAGGCCCTCGAGCTCGAGGGCGCGGCGGAAGAGCGGCGCCGAGAGGCGCTCGCCGAAGGAGACGACCGCGTCGCGCGAGCGGGGAGTCACCTCGCCGACCATGGAGATGCCGAGCACCAGCTGGTCGAGCTGCCCCAGGAGCGGCGCGACCGCGTCGGGCTGGCTGAGCTGCTTCGCCGCCTCCTCGTGGCGGCGGCGGATCTCCTTGAGGCGCGCGTTCATCGCCGGATGGTTCGCCGTCTCGGCGGCGTCGGCCAGCGCGAGGAGCTCCTCCGTCATGCCGTCCATCGCCGAGACGATCGCGACGACCCGGTCCTCGGCCGCGCGGTCCTTGATCAGCTTGGCGCAGCGGCGCACGCGCTCCGCGTCCGCCACGGAGGTGCCGCCGAACTTCATCACGATCTTCATAATCAGGTCCTGTGGCTCTCCACCGAATGCCAGATGTCGATCAGGTCCCGCAGGATCGCGGTGGCGGTCTCCGGACCGCCGGCGCCGCGGCCGATCAGCGACACTTCGCCGCCGGTCTTGAGCTCGAGGCTCAGGCAGTTCAGGCTTCCGCCCACGTTGATGGGCGCGTCGGCGGCCACCTCGCGGGGGGCGACCGAGAGGTCGTCGCTCGCGATCCGGGCGATCAGCTTGACCGCCTGGCCCGCCTTGCGCGCCGCCTCGATCCGCGCCTTCGTCACCCCGCGGATGCCCTCGATCTTCACGTCGGAAATCGTGCAGGGCCGCCCGAGGACGCCGTTGGCGAGGATGACGACCTTGGTGGCGGTGTCGATGCCGTCGACGTCCGCCGAGGGGTCGGCCTCGGCGTAGCCCAGCCGCTGGGCCTCCTTGAGGGCCGTGTCGAAGTCCCAGCCCTCCCGGTCCATCTTGGTCAGGATGAAGTTGGTGGTGCCGTTGAGGATGGCGCGGACGGCGACGATCTCGCTGCCGCGGCCCACCTCCTCGGCGAGGCTGAGGATCGGCGTGCCGCCGCCGACCGTGCCCGAGTAGCGGAACTCGCAGCGGTTGTGGCGGCTGAGCTCCTGGAGCACGGGGAAGGCGACCGCGAGGGGCGCCTTGTTGACGCAGATCACGTGCTTGCCGGTGCGGAAGGCCGCCTTGAGCCGCTCGAGGGAGGGGCCGGGAGTCCGCACGGTCGTGGGCGTCGCCTCGACGAGGAGCTGGGCCTCGCTCTCGGCGATGATGTCGAGCTCCTTCGCGTCGCGGATGCCGTGGGCGGGCATCGCCCCCACGCTGCCCTGCTTCTCCTTGGTCTCCAGGAGCAGGGAGGTGTCCAGGCCGCGCGGGTCGATCGCGGCGCCCTTCGAGTCGATCACGCCGACGAAGCTGGGCGAGAGCCCGTGCTCCGAGTAGAGCTTGGAGCGCTGCTCCTCGATGAGCTGGATCACCGCCTTGCCGACGACGCCGAATCCGGAGAGCAGGATCTTCATCCGTCCAGCACCTTCCGGATGGCGTCGAGCGAGGCCTGGGCCTCGTTCCGGACGGCCTCGTCGGAGTGGTCGAGAAGCGGGACCAGCGACGGC
>JACQCN010000461.1 GCA_016201575.1 Candidatus Rokuibacteriota bacterium
AGGACGAGACTGACCGCGTGCGATACGGGTACCGTGCAGTTCCGAGTTAGTCCCGCGGTCGTGGTCTCCGGTTTTCTCGCCCTTCCGCACGGCACGGGCCCGTTTCCCGCCGTTGTCCTTCTGGCCGCCTGCGACGGACTCGCGTACAGTCCCATCTCCGCTTGGCGAGCCCGGCTGGTGGGGAGAGGGTATGCCACGGTTGCCGTCGACAGCCTTGGGGGACGACGGTTGACGACAGCCTGCGGGACGCCGAGTCCGCTCTGGTTCGCCGAGCAGGTGCCCGACGCCTACGCCGCCTTGAACCTGCTCGCGACACATCCGAAGGTGGACCCCGCTCGCGTCGTGTTGATGGGGTGGGCAGAGGGGGGCAGCACGGTGTTGCAGGCCGCCGGCACGTCCGTCGCGATGGCACCAGGCGGCCCCCACGCGCCTCGCTTCCGCGCCTTCATAGCCGTCTATCCAGCCTGCGGGGTCTTCTTCGAGCGCCGTGGCCCGTCGTGGGAGGTCGCTTCGTCTCTCACGAAGTTGTCCGCGCCGGTCCGGCTTCACGTGGGCGAACAGGCCGACGTCGGCTCGACGAACTCGTGCCGCGCGCTGGTCGAGTCGCTTCGCACCAGGGGCAACGACCTGGAGCTCACCGTCTACCCAGGCGCCAGAGAGGGCTTCGACCGCTCCCCCGCGAACAGGATCAGGGCCGCGACCGAGGCCACGGGCTCGCCCGCGGGCAGCGCTCCCGCACCATCCGCCTCGCAAAAGGCGCCGGCGTCGTCCTGGAACGCGGAGGCGACGGCGGCGGCTCAGGCGAACGTCGAGCGCCAGCTCGAGGAGCTGCTGCGCACCTCCCGCTGATCGTTTCCGTGGCTCACTGACCGCACCGTTCGGTCCTGCTCGCTCCGGTCGTGATCTCCATGCCGCGACTCCGGTAATCCTCCTGGAAGTACGAACAGTCCATCAGGATGCCGTACTGGAATCGAAGGGTGAGCAGCACGTGAGGCGTTTGACGGGCGCGCCCGGGCCCGATCAGCGGACGGCTGGCGTCGATCCGCGTATGCTCGTAGATCCACATCTCGCGCCCATCCGGTTGCGGCGCGACGGTGAGCGGATCTCCGACGAGAAACCGGACGTCGGCTCGGGTCGTCCCGCCAATGGCGAGCTTCTTCCGGCCCTCCGGCTTGAAGGGCTTGCCGATTTCCCCGTGGGCGGTCGCGCACCCGGCAAGCTCGAGGGCCAGCACCAGCGACAGCGCACGAGCGGTTCGCGACATGCAGCCCCCTGTGCCCGGCGGGCGAACGTGGGAGGACGTTCGGGGCGCAGCCGAGAACGAGCATGACCAAGAATCATGCGCGAGGAACACCGGCCCGGGGCATGCGCGAGACGGACACAAGACGGCGTGCCGTCAGCGAACCGGCCGGCCGGTCGCAGGCCCGGTACGCGGCGCCGAGCGTGAGCGGTGCGAAGCCGAGATCGGCGGGTCGTTAGTAGGCATTGTTGCTACGGAGCCCCTTCCAGGCGGTCTGCAGGAGGATCTTCAGGTCGAACAGGAGCGACCACTGCTCGATGTAGTAGAGGTCGTACTCGATGCGCTTCTGGAGCGAGGTGTCGCCGCGCCAGCCGTTGATCTGGGCCCAGCCCGTCATCCCCGCCTTCACCTTGTGGCGGAGCATGTAGCCGGGGATCCGCGTGCGGAACTCGCGGACGAACTCCGGGCGCTCGGGCCGCGGCCCGACCAGGCTCATCTCGCCGCGGAGCACGTTGAAGAGCTGGGGCAGCTCGTCGAGGCTGACGCCGCACAGGAAGGTGCCGAGGCGCGTCCGCCGCGGGTCGTCGGGCCGGGCCCACACCGGCCCCGTCTGCGCCTCCGCGTCGACCCGCATCGTCCGGAACTTCAGCATCGCGAAGCGGCGGCCGTCGAGGCCCATCCGCTCCTGGCGGAAGAGCACCGGGCCCGGCGACGCCAGCTTGACGGCCAGGGCGATCCCGAGCATGAGCGGCGACAGCAGGAGCAACGCGAGGCCGCCCACGCCGAGGTCGAAGGCGCGTTTGAGGAGCCGGTTCCAGCCGTAGAGCGGCGACTCCCGCAGGTGGATGAACGGGATGCTCTCGAACTCCTCGATCCCGCCGCGGAGCGACGCGAGCCCGACGAGGTCGGGCACGAAGTGGATCGTGACCGGGTCGTCGCCGATCTGGTCCAGGATGTCCGCGAGCCGGGCCGACTCCGCGTGGGGCAGCGCGACGAACACGATATCCACCTGCTTCGTGTCG
>JACQCN010000462.1 GCA_016201575.1 Candidatus Rokuibacteriota bacterium
CCGATCCCTCGTACCGCGGGCAGATCGTGCTCATGACCTACCCGCTCATCGGCAACTACGGCGTGAACGAGGAGGACGCCGAGTCGCGGCGGCCGTGGGCGAACGGCCTCATCGTCAAGGAGGCAAGCCGCATCGCCTCGAGCTGGCGGGGGCGACTCACCCTGCACGACTACATGGCGCGCCACGGCGTGGTCGGCATCCAGGGCATCGACACGCGCGCCCTGACCCGCCACCTCCGCGACCACGGCGCCCAGGAAGGCTTGATCTCGACGGTGGACCTGGACGAGCGCCGGCTGGTGGAGCGGGCGCGCGCGCTGCCCCGGCTCGTGGGCCGCGACCTCGTGACCGAGGTCACCGTCGACCGGCCCTTCACCTGGACCCAGGGGCTCTGGGACCGCGCGCACGGGTACGAGGCGCCCGCGCCGCCTCCGCGGTTCCGGGTCGTGGCCTACGACTCGGGCATCAAGCTGAACATCCTGCGCCAGCTGGCGGCGGCCGGGTGCGCGGTGACCGTCGTGCCCGCGCGGACGCCCGCCGAGGCGGTGCGGGAGGCGCGGCCCGACGGCGTCTTCCTCTCGAACGGACCCGGCGACCCAGAAGCGGTGCCCTACCTGATCGAGTCGGTGAAGGGCCTCGTCGGCCGCGTCCCGGTCTTCGGCATTTGCCTGGGGCACCAGATCCTCGCCCTCGCCGCGGGCGGCGCCACGTTCAAGCTGCCCTTCGGGCACCACGGCGGCAACCACCCCGTGCAGGACCTGGCCACCGGCAAGGTCGAGATCACGGCGCAGAACCACGGCTTCGCGGTCGATCCCGCGTCGGTCGCGGCGCGCGGGTGGGAGATGACTCACGTCAACCTCAACGACCACACGTGCGAGGGCATGCGTCACCGCGAGCTGCCGATGTTCTCGGTGCAGTACCACCCGGAGGCGTCGCCGGGGCCGCACGACGCGAACTACCTCTTCACCCGCTTCACGGATCTGCTGAGTGAGAAGGGAGGCTGATCCAGCCCTATGCCGAAGTATCTCGTGTCGTACCGGAAGACCGAGGAGGTGGGGCAGAAGCCCGAGTGGACCTCGTTCACGACCCAGGACGAGCGCGCGCTCCCACCGGCGGCCATCAAGGAGCGGGTCGAGAAGCGCATGCGCGTGCTGGGCGAGAAGCTGTGGGGCAACGGCGAGGTCGTCTGGATCGGTCCGGGGCGTCTCGACACCGTGCTGTACAAGCGCGAAGAGGCGGCGCCGGAGACCTCCATCGTGTACGGCCTGCTCGAGGAGTGAGAGGACGTGAAGAAATCTGCGCCGACGATAGCCGGTGGGGGGTGTCGGGGAGGAGCGGCGCTCGCTCCCCCCGACGTTGAGTGATTTGCCCAGGCGCGCTGACCTCCGCCGGATCCTGATCATCGGCTCCGGGCCGATCGTCATCGGCCAGGCGTGCGAGTTCGACTACTCGGGCACGCAGGCCTGCAAGGCGCTGGCCGAGGAGGGCTTCGAGGTCGTGCTCGTGAACTCCAACCCGGCCACGATCATGACGGACCCCGAGACGGCGCCGCGGACCTACGTGGAGCCGCTGACACCCGAGATCGTGGCCCGGATCATCGAGCGCGAGCGCCCCCAGGCGCTCCTGCCCACGCTCGGGGGGCAGACGGGGCTGAACCTGGCGGTCGCCCTGGCCGAGGACGGCACGCTCGAGCGCTTCGGCGTCGAGCTGATCGGCGCCAAGCTGCCCGCGATCAAGAAGGCCGAGGACCGGGAGCTGTTCAAGGCGGCGATGCAGCGGATCGGCCTCGCGCTGCCCCGCTCGGGCTACGCGCAGACGGTGGACCAGGCGCTGGATGCCGCGCGGACGATCGGGTACCCCGCGATCATCCGGCCGTCCTTCACGCTCGGCGGCTCCGGCGGCTCGATCGCGCGGACGGAGGCGGATCTGCGCGCGGCCGTCGAGCGCGGCATCCAGCTCTCCCCCCTCGGCTCCGTCCTCGTCGAGGAGTCGGTGATCGGCTGGAAGGAGTTCGAGCTGGAGGTGATGCGCGACCTGAAGGACAACGTCGTCATCATCTGCTCGATCGAGAACGTCGACCCGATGGGCGTCCACACGGGCGACTCCATCACCGTGGCCCCCGCGCAGACGCTGACCGACAAGGAGTACCAGCTCATGCGCGACGCCGCCGTGGCCATCATCCGCGAGATCGGCGTGGAGACGGGCGGATCGAACATCCAGTTCGCGGTGAACCCCGCCGACGGGCGCCTCGTGGTGATCGAGATGAACCCGCGGGTCTCGCGCTCGTCGGCCCTGGCCTCCAAGGCCACCGGCTTCCCCATCGCCAAGATCGCCGCCAAGCTCGCGGTCGGCTTCACGCTCGACGAGATCCGCAACGACATCACCCGCGAGACCCCCGCCTCCTTCGAGCCCACACTCGACTACTGCGTGGTGAAGATCCCGCGCTGGGCGTTCGAGAAGTTCCCCGAGGCCGACCCCACGCTGACCACCCAGATGAAGTCCGTGGGCGAGGCGATGGCCATCGGGCGGACCTTCAAGGAGGCGCTCCAGAAGGCCGTGCGGTCGCTGGAGCAGGACCGGTGGGCCCTGACCCTGCCCGTGGCCGACCTCGACGAGCTGCGCGCCCGGCTCGCCGTCCCCAACGCCGACCGGGTCTTCGCCATCGGCGAGGCCTACCGCCGGGGCCTCGGCACCGACGAGATCCACCGCCTGACCGCGATCGACCCCTGGTTCCTCGAGAACATCCGCGAGATCGTCGAGTTCGAGCCCGTCATCCGCGACGAGGCCCTCGGCGACCCCGCCGTGCTGCGGCGGGCCAAGCAGCTCGGCTTCGCCGACCGCCGGATCGCGGAGCTGACGGGGCGGGACGAGGCCGCGGTCCGCGCGCTCCGCCTCGGCCACGGCATCCGCGCCGTGTTCAAGATGGTGGACACCTGCGCGGCGGAGTTCGCCGCCCACACGCCGTACCTCTACTCCACCTACGAGGACGAGGACGAGGCGCCGCCCACGGAGCGGCGCAAGGTCGTGATCCTCGGCTCCGGCCCCAACCGGATCGGCCAGGGCATCGAGTTCGACTACTGCTGCGTGCACGCGGCGTTCGCGCTGAAAGCGCTCGGGGTCGAGGCCATCATGGTCAACTGCAACCCCGAGACGGTCTCGACCGACTACGACACGTCGGACCGGCTCTACTTCGAGCCCCTCACCTTCGAGGACGTCCTCAACATCATCGAGCGCGAGAAGCCGCTCGGCGTGATCGTCCAGTTCGGCGGGCAGACGCCGCTGAAGCTCGCGGTGCCCCTGACCCGGGCCGGCGTGCCCATCCTCGGCACCTCGCCCGACGCCATCGACCGCGCGGAGGACCGCCAGCGCTTCCGCGCGCTCCTCGAGGACCTGGGGCTCGCGCAGGCCCCGGGGGCGACCGCCCGCTCCTACGAGGAGGCCGAGCGGATCGCGGTCACGATCGGCTACCCGGTGCTCGTGCGGCCCTCCTACGTCCTCGGCGGGCGCGCGATGCGCATCGTCTACGACCAGCAGGACCTCCTGGCCTATATGCACGAGGCCGTGCGCGTCTCGGAGGCCCACCCCGTCCTCGTCGACAAGTTCCTCGAGGACGCGATCGAGGTCGACGTCGACGCGATCGCCGACGGCGACCTCGTCACCGTCGGCGGCGTCATGGAGCACATCGAGAAGGCCGGGGTCCACTCGGGCGACTCGGCCTGCGCGCTCCCGCCCTACTCGCTCGGCGACGACCAGATCGCGGAGCTGAAGCGGCAGACCAAGGCGCTGGCCCGGGAGCGGGGCGTGGTCGGGCTCCTCAACATCCCGTTCGCGATCCGGAACGAGCAGATCTACGTCCTCGAGGTGAACCCCCGGGCCTCCCGCACGGTCCCCTTCGTGTCCAAGACGATCGGCCTGCCCCTGGCCAAGCTCGCCACCACGCTGATGCTCGGGCAGACTCTGAGGGCGGCCGGCTTCGTCGAGGAGCGGACGGTGGCGCACATCGCGGTGAAGGAGGCGGTGTTCCCGTTCGCCAAGTTCCCCGGCGTGGACGTGGTGCTCGGCCCCGAGATGAAGTCCACGGGCGAGGTGATGGGGATCGACCGCGACTTCCGCAAGGCCTACAACAAGGCCCAGCTCGCGGCGGGCTCGCCGCTCCCCATCAGCGGCAAGGTCTTCCTCTCCGTCAAGAACCGCGACAAGCGGCTGATTACCGTGCTCGCCCAGCGCCTCGTGGACCTCGGCTTCTCGCTGGTCGCCACCCAGGGCACGGCCAAGGTGCTCAAGCTGCACGGGATCGACGTCGAGGTCATCAACAAGGTCGCCGAGGGCTACCGCCCGAACGTCCTCGACCTGATGCGGCGGGGCGAGATCGCGCTCGTCTTCAACACCCCGGAGGACGGCCGCGCGCGGCAGGACTCCTCCCTGATCCGCCGCACGGCGGTCATGCAGAACATCCCTTATTACACCACCGCGGACGGCGCCCAGGCGGCGATCGGCGCCATCGAGGCGACGCTGAAGAGCGAGCACACCGTGCGCACCCTGCAGGAGTACCACCGTGACGGCTGAGGATCGGCTGCTGGTCGCGCTCGACGTCGAGACGCTGGGCGACGCCGACCGCCTGCTCGACCGCCTGGCCGGCGTGGTCACCGGGTGCAAGATCGGCTCGCAGCTCTTCACCGCGGCCGGCCCCGTCGCCGTCGAGCACGCCCTCAAGCGCGGCGTCCGCGTCTTCCTCGACCTCAAGTTCCACGACATCCCGAACACCGTGGCGGGGGCCGTGCGCGAGGCGACCCGGCTCGGCGTGTTCATGCTCAACGTCCACGCCGGGGGCGGGACCGCGGTGATGCGCGCGGCGGCCCAGGCGGCGGCGGCCGCGGCCCGGGAGCTGGGCGTCCAGCGCCCGCTCTGCCTCGGCGTCACCGTCCTCACGAGCCTGGACCGCGCGGACCTGCAGCGCGACCTCGGGATCGCCAGCACGGTGGAGGCCCACGTGCTCCATCTGGCCGAGCGCGCGCGGGAGGCCGGCCTCGACGGCTGCGTGGCCTCGCCGCGCGAGATCCGGCCGCTGCGCTCGCTGATGCCGCGGAGCTGGGTGATCGCGACGCCCGGCGTCCGGCCGGCGGGAGCGGGCGCGGACGACCAGGCGCGCACGGCCACGCCGGCCGCCGCCATCGCCGCCGGCGCCGACTATCTCGTCGTCGGGCGCCCGATCACCGCCGCCGCCGACCCCGTCGCGGCCGCCCGCGCGATTCTCCGGGAAATGGCCGCCGCGCGGTGAGCACCCAGGACGAGACCCTCGCGCTCTACGAGAAGACGGGCGCGCTCCTGCGCGGCCACTTCCTGCTCACGTCGGGCCTGCACTCCGACACCTACCTGCAGTCCGCGCTCGTGCTCCAGCACCCCGAGTACGCCGCCGCGCTGGGCGCGGCCCTGGCCGCCTCCTTCGTGGGCGACCGGGTCCAGGTCGTCGTCGCTCCGGCGATCGGCGGCATCCTGGTGGCCCACGAGGTGGCCCGCGCGCTCGGCGCCCGCGCGCTCTTCACGGAGCGCGAGGGCGGCGCCATGCGCCTGCGGCGCGGCTTCGCGATCGCCCCGGGCGAGCGCTGCCTCGTGGTGGAAGACGTCGTGACGACCGGCGGGTCGACCCGTGAGGTCGCGCAAGTGGTGGCCGAGGCGGGCGGTCAGGCGGTGGGCGTGGCCTCGCTCATCGACCGGAGCGGCGGCGCCGCCGCGTTCCCGGTCAAGCGCGCGGCCCTCGCCACCGTCGCGGTGCCGACCTTCCGGCCCGAGGAGTGCCCGCTGTGCAAGACCGGCAGTCGCGCCGTCAAGCCCGGCAGCCGCGCCTGATCGACCGATGACGCCCGCGCCGGCGCCGGAGCCGGCCAGCCTGCCCGACCGCCTGCGCGGCGTCTTCGCCGCCGAGCAGATCACCGAAACCCATATCTCCTGGGTCTTCCTCGAGCGCGAGCACGTCTACAAGGTCAAGAAGCCGGTGGACCTCGGCTTCCTCGACTTCCGCACCCTCGCCCGCCGGCGGCACTTCTGCGAGGAGGAGGTGCGGCTCAACCGCCGGCTCGCGCCCGACACGTACCTCGGGGTCAAGGAGATCAAGCGCAAGGGCCGGACCGTGGAGGTGGCGGTCTGGATGCGCCGCCTCCCCGCGGAGCTGATGCTGGACCGGCTCGTGGCCGAGGGGCGCGCCGACACCGCGCTGATGGAGCGGATCGGGCGGGTCATCGCGGACTTCCACGTGACGGCGGCCCACGGCCGCGCCATCAGCCACTTCGGCTCCCGGAAGGTCGTCGAGCGGAACTGGCGCGAAAACTTCACCCAGACGCGCCGCCTCCCGCCGGAGGTTCTGCGCCCGGACGTGCGCGACGGCGTCCGCGCCTGGGTGGCGCGCTTCCTGCGCGACAACGCCCGGCGCTTCACCGACCGCATCCGGGCCCGGCGGATCCGCGACTGCCACGGGGACCTCCAGGCGCAGCACATCTGCTGCCCCGATCCGATCCGGATCTACGACTGCATCGAGTTCAATCACCGCTTCCGCTACGGCGACACCGCCGGCGAGATCGCGTTCCTGGCGATGGACCTCGACGTCCTGGGCCGGCCCGACCTCGCCATGGACTTCGTCAACGCGTACCTCGACGCCGGCGGCGACTACGCCGCCGTCCCGCTGCTCGACTTCTACCGCGCCTATCGCGCCTGGGTGCGGGGGAAGGTGCTCGGGATGCAGGGCGAGGCCCGCTACGCCCGCGCCCACGACTACTTCGCGCTGGCCGCGAGCTACACCGCGCCCCGCCCGACGCCGCGCCTGACCGTGATGACGGGGCTGATGGGAAGCGGGAAGACCACCGCGGCGCGCCGGGTCTCGCGCGAGGACGCGATCATCGTGCGCACGGACGCCGTGCGGCGCCAGGTCGCGGGCGTGCCCTGGCACCACCGCGACGGCGCCGGCTTCGGCGAGGGCCTCTACACGCCGGAGATGACGGAGCGCACGTACGCGCGATGCCTGGAGATCGCGCGCGATCTGCTCGCGGCGCGGTGGTCGGTGGTCCTGGACGGCGTCTACGGCCGCCGCGCCGAGCGCGACGCCGCCCGCGCGCTGGCCAAGGAGGTCGGCGTGCCGGTGCAGGTGCTGTGGTGCGACCCGCCTGAGGCGGTGCTGCGGGAGCGGCTCCGGCGGCGCGCGGCGCGGGCCACTGACCTCTCCGAGGGCCGCGAGGACCTGCTCGACGCGCAGAAGGCGCGCTACGAACGCCCCGAGGGCGAGCCCGACGTCGTCAAGTCGGAGGGGGCCTCGGCGGCCCCCTCCGATGCCTCCCCCAGGAC
>JACQCN010000075.1 GCA_016201575.1 Candidatus Rokuibacteriota bacterium
ACCGACTTCCTGCTGATCCAGCCCCTGTACACCTTCGGCCTGATCGACAACCTCCGGGCCGCCGCCGCCCACGGCGTCAACGCCCAGAAGGCGGCGGTGGACAAGACGGCCACGGAGGTGGCGCTGAAGGTGCGCGAGGCCTACTACGGGTTGGTGCTGGCCCGGGAGCTCCACGCCCACCTGGGCGACCTGCACGAGCAGCTGCTCACGGCGGCGGACCGGGAGCAGACGCTGGTGGAGGGGGGCTTCGCGGCCGAGCAGGACCTGTTCAAGCTGAAGACCTTCCAGGGCGAGCTGGAGAAGAACCTCCACCTCACCCAGCGGCTGCAGGACATCGCCCAGGAGGCGCTGCGGGTGTGGGCGGGGCTGCCGCCGGACACGGCGGTGGAGCCGGCGGACAGCACGCTGGGGGCGGCGCTGACGCCCCTGCCGCCGCTGGAGGACTTCGTGCGGGCGGCGCGGCAGAAGCGGCCGGAGTTCACGCAGCTGCGGGAGGGGATCAAGGCCAAGCAGGCGCTGGCCGAGGCCGAGCGGGCCCGCGCCTGGCCGATGATCTTCTTCGGCATCCAGGGCTCGGCGGCCTACGGGCCGAACCGCGACGCCATCCGCAACAACGCCTACGTCAGCGATCCCCTCAACCACGCCTACGCCGGCCCCGTGCTGGGGCTGAAGTACGACCTGGACTTCGGCATCACCCGGGGGCGGGTGAAGGAGGCCGACGCCGAGGTGGGCAAGCTGCAGGCCCTGCAGGCCTACGCCGACGAGGGGATCCCGCTGCAGGTGCAGAAGGCCTACGGCGAGCTGCGGGAGGCCGAGCAGAACGTGGACGCCCTGGACCGGGCCAACGAGTACGCCCGCAAGTGGGTGGTGACGGCGCTGGCCAACTTCGACCTGGGGATCGGCGACACCAAGGACCTGGCCGACGCGGTGCTGGCCATGGCCAAGTCGCGCGCCGACTACCTGCAGGCCCTCTTCAACTACCACATGGGGGGCGCCCGGCTCGAGAACGCGTCCGGCCGCGACCTCGACGAGATCCGGAATATGATGCGCAGCCGCCGCATGGAGAAGGAGGAGACCAGATGAACCGATTCCGCCGGGCACTCGCGACCGCCACCGCCATCGCCTCGCTCGTCGTCGCCGAGAAGGCGGCGACCCTGGAGGACTCGTCCCTGAGAGGCGACGGCAAGGTGGGGGAGCGGCGGAGCCGCGTGCGGTCCATCGCCAACGACACGTTCGACTGGAGCGAGACGGCGAAGCGCTCGCTGGCCCGGCACTGGCAGTCGCTCAACGACGGCCAGCGCGAGGAGTTCGTGAAGCTCTTCGGCGACCTCCTCGAGCGCTCCTACATCTCCAAGATCGAGCTGTACGGGGGCGAACGCATCGTCTACGTCGGCGAGTCGATCGACGGCGACCTGGCCCTGGTGCGCACCAAGATCCTGACCAAGCAGGGCACCGACGTGCCCATCGAGTACCGGATGATCCGGCGCGGCGACCGGTGGATGGTCTACGACGTGGTCATCGAGAGCGTCAGCATGGTCGCCAACTACCGCACGCAGTTCAACCGGATCATCCAGGCCTCCTCCTACCAGGAGCTCGTCAAGAAGATGAAGACCAAGCAGGACGAGGCCCGCTACAGCGACGGCCTGAAGTAGACGAACTCCTTCCCGGTGGAGCACACGAGGCTGAGCAGCAGGTACACGAAGGCCAGCCCGATCGCGACCTCGAGCACTTGCGAGCCGAACATGCCACCCCTCCTCGGCGCGGGCCTATTGGGGCCACCGGATGGCGTTCAGCAGGGCCGCGAGGTGGACGCCCCCCTTCACCAGCTGCACGGTGACGCGGTCGAGCTGCTCGGCGGCGTACTGATCGGGCAGCGTGACGGGAATTCGGCGGAGCCGATGGTGGCTGTCGAAGCTGGCCCGGCCGAACTCGATCCCCGCGTAGGCCGCGTTGGCTTCCTTCACGGAGTCGGTGGCCCAGCGCTCCGCCCACCCGTGATAGTCGCCGG
>JACQCN010000444.1 GCA_016201575.1 Candidatus Rokuibacteriota bacterium
ACCTTGAGCCGCTCGAGCTGGGCCTCGAACCACTCCGGGACCGCCCGGTAGTCCTCGCGTCCGGGCAGGGCGGCCGCGATGCGGATCCGCCCGCCGAGGCGCGGGCCGCGCTCGAGCAGGATCACCTCGTGCCCCCGCAGCGCCGCCACCCGGGCCGCCTCGCACCCGGCCGGCCCGCCGCCCACGACGACCACGCGCTTCCGGGTCGGCGCGGGGACGATCTCGCCATCGGTCTCGTTGCCGGCCTCGGCGTTGAACGCGCAGCCGATGCGGTGGTTGAACCAGATGCGGCCGTGGTACTCGTTGCAGGACAGGCACCAGCGGATCTCCGCCGCCCGCGCCTCCCGGAGCTTCAGGGGCAGGTCCGGATCGCAGATCAGCGGCCGCGCCATGGCCACGAGGTCGGCCTTGCCGCCGGCGAGCACGTCCGCGATCGCGCCCTTGATCTTCCCGACCGCGATGACCGGCAGCCGCGTGACCGACTTCACCGCCGCCGCGCAGTGAATGAACGGGCTCACCTCGTAGTGCGTGGTGGGGTGGATGTACTCGATGTTCCCGAAGCCGCCCATCGTGACGAGGACGTAGTCGAGGCGCCCGGTGCGCTCGAGCGCCGGGACGATCTCCAGGGTCTGGGGCAGCGTGATCCCGCCCGGCACGCCCTCGTCGGCGCTGAGCTTCAGGCCGACCACCCAGTCGTCGCCGACGTTCTCCCGGACCGCCGCCAGCACCTCGAGCAGGAAGCGCAGGCGGTTCTCCCGGCTCCCCCCGTAGGCGTCGCTCCGCGTGTTCGACCACGGCGAGAGGAACTGCTGGATCAGGAAGCCGTGGGCGGCGTGGACCTCGACCCCGTCGAACCCGGCCTCGCGCGCGCGGCGGGCGGCGGCGCCGAAGGCGGCGACGACCTCGGCGATCTCCTCGACCGTCATCTCGTGAGGATGCTCGAGGAAGACGGGAAAGCTCGGGAGCGGCGACGGGCTCCAGGTGGCCCGGCGCGAGACGACGCTGTTCCACTGGCGCCCGACGTGGATGATCTGGGCGATCGCGTGGGCGCACCCGTCCTTGATGGCCGCGGCCAGGCGCGCGAGCCCCGGCACGTGGGCGTCGGCGTGCACGGCCAGGTTGTTGTAGCCGATGTTCGAAGTGGGGTGGACGTGCAGGGCCTCGGTGACGACCATCCCGACGCCACCCCGCGCCCGGCGGGCGTAGTAGGCGAGGTTGCGGTCGGTGACGAAGCCGTCCTGCCCGAGCGCGGACGTCGTCGACGCCATCACGAGCCGGTTCTTGACGGTCACGGGCCCGATGCGGACCGGGGTCCAGACGAGATGCTCGGGCGTGCCGGCTCCGGTCGTCATGCGCGTCACCTGGTCCACGGCCGCCGAGGATAGCACCATCCGCGCGGCTCCGACAGGTCTGGTACCATGCCCTGCGGACCTCACCCCGAAGGAGATTCCGCCCATGGCGCAGAAACCTGTAGGCCGCCCGCTCAAGCGACGCGAAGACCCGAAGCTGATCCAGGGCCTCGACCCTTACGTCGCCGACGTGCCGCTCCCGGACGCTCTCGCGATGGCCGTGGTCCGGAGCCCGTACGCGCACGCCGGCATCCGGTCGATCGACGCGTGGGCGGCACCTCCCCTCACCCCCGCCCGGATCCGGGCGGCCATCGGGTGGCACTGATGTTCCGCGTCGGCCTCACCCGCGACTTCCTGATGCCCGACGGCAGCTTCGCCTTCGGCGACATCGGCCTGAGCCTGCTCGAGCAGGCGCCGGGCGTGAAGTACGAGTTCCTCCCCGAGGACACCCGGGAGCTGTCGGCGGAGCAGGTGCGCGACTACGACGCGCTCCTCGTGCTGGCACCGCGGGTGACCGCGGCCACGCTCGCGGACGCCGGCCGCCTCACCGTGCTCGCGCGGTTCGGCGTGGGCTACGACACGGTCGACGTCGACGCCTGCACGCGCAGCGGGGTGCTCCTCACCATCACGCCCGACGGGGTCCGGCGGCCCGTGGCCACGGCGGTGATCACGCTCCTCCTCGCGCTCAGCCACCGGCTCGTGGAGAAGGACCGGATCACCCGCGAGGGGCGATGGGCCGAGAAGGCGGCGTGCATGGGGATCGGGCTCACCGGCCGCGTGCTCGGCATCGTCGGGCTCGGCAACATCGGCCGCGAGGTCGCCCGGCTCGCCCGCCCCTTCGACCTCCGCATCCTCGCCGCCGACCCCTACGTCACGCGGGAGCAGGCCGCGGCCGCCGGCGCCGAGCTGGTCCAGCTCGAGACGCTCCTGCGGACGGCCGACTTCGTCTCCGTCAACTGCGCCCTGACCGCGGAGACGCGGCACCTGATCGACGCCGAGCGGCTGGCGCTGATGAAGCCGACGGCCTTCTTGATCAACACGGCCCGCGGCCCCGTGGTGGACCAGCGCGCGCTCACCGAGGCGCT
>JACQCN010000445.1 GCA_016201575.1 Candidatus Rokuibacteriota bacterium
AGGCGAGGCCCGAGTAGGTTGTACGTCGCCGGCAGGAGCGACCGAGCCAACGAAGCAGATGGGCCGTTTTCAACGGCCTGCGAGGGGAGTTTATGATGTCGCTGACCGCCGCGGAACTGATCAAGGCCGATCACGAGCACCTGATCCACCCGCTCCATCACCCCTCCGACAACGCCGAGCCCATCATCTACGTGCGCGGCCGGGGAGCGACCGTCACGGACATCGCCGGGCACGACTACCTCGACGGGCTGTCGGGGCTCTGGAACGTCAACGTGGGCCACGGGCGCAAGGAGCTGGCCAAGGCGGCGTCCGCGCAGATGGAGGAGCTGGCCTACTTCTCCGGTTACGTCGGCTCCTCCAGCATCCCGGCCATCACGCTCGCCGAGCGGCTGATCGGGCTCGCTTACGATAACATGCAGGCGGTCTTCTTCACCTCCGGGGGCGCCGAGTCCAACGAGTCCGCCTTCAAGACCGCGCGCTTCTACTGGAAGACCCGGGGCAAGCCCGACAAGGTCAAGATCATCGCCCGCCAGAACGCCTACCACGGCCTGACGCTGCAGACCATGAGCGCGACGGGCATGGGCGCCTACTGGAAGATGTTCGAGCCGCGCATGCCGGGGTTCGTGCACATCCAGACGTGCTACCCGTACCGCTTCCAGGGCGCGCGCCCGGGCGAGACGGTCGGGCAGGCGGCCGCGCGGGAGCTGGAGGAGGCGATCCTCCGCGAGGGCCCGGACACGGTGGCGGCCTTCATCGCCGAGCCGATCCACGGCGGCGGCGGCGTGATCTACCCGACCGACGATTACTTCCCGCTCGTCCGGCAGATCTGCTCGAAGCACGGCGTGCTCTTCATCGCCGACGAGGTGATCACGGGCTTCTGCCGCACGGGGACGTGGTTCGCGCTGTCGCACTGGAACGTCCAGCCCGACATCATGAGCTTCGCCAAGGGCGTCACGTCGGGCTACCTGCCGCTCGGCGGGATCATGGTCAACCGCGACATCAAGGACGCGATCGACTCGGTCAAGCCCGAGGACCGCTGGATGCACGCCTACACCTACTCCGGGCACCCGACCTGCTGCGCGGTGGCCCTCGCCAACCTCGACATCATGCAGCGCGAACGGCTGTGGGAGAACGCCGCCCGGATGGGGAGGCGGCTCCACGAGGGCCTCCAGGCCGCCTTCGGCGACCATCCGCACTTGGGCGACATCCGCGGCGGCAAGGGCCTGCTGGCCGCCCTCGAGCTGGTCGAGGACCGCGGCACCAAGGCCTTCTTCCCCGGCGAGAAGAAGGTCGGCCCGCGCATCCAGGCGGAGATGGTCAAGCGGGGCGTGATCACCCGGGTCAAGGCCAGCGAGGCCGTCTTCTTCGCACCGCCGCTCGTGGTGACGGCAGAGGAGATCGACCGGCTGGTCTCGGTCACGCGCGACGCGGTCAAGGCCGTGCTCGGCCGCTGAGCCGGGTCGCGGCGTGAGGCTGATCACCGCGCACCGGATCCTGATCCTCGCCGCGATCGCCTTCTTCCTGTTCTACGCGGTCTTCCTGGTGCGCCGGTACCTGGACGCCGGCGGCGCGGGCTTCCTCGTGCAGGGCGCGGTCTATCTGCTCGTCGCCGTCGGCCTCGTCCTCTATTACCGCCGGCTCAAGGGCTGGGGCACGCGGCTCTGACCGTCAGGCCGCGGCGCGCGGCTTCACCTTCCTGAACGTCGCGTAGAGCAGCAGGTCATAGACGATCTTCAGCCCGCCCCCGAGCACGAAGGGGGCGGAGACGGCCACCGCCTGCATGACCCAGCCCGTGACCGTGGGCGTGAGGGCCTGCGCGATCGTGCGCGACAGGTTGGTGGCGCTGGCCGCCGACTCCCGCTCGTGGTCCTCCACCACCGACATCACGTAGGCCTGCCGCGTGGGCACGTCCATCTGCGACAGGAGCTGGCGGGCCAGCAGGAGGCCGACGGCCGCCGCCGCCGACGGCGCCAGCGCCATCGCGACGAGGAACACGTTGGAGACGAGGTGCGTGAACACCATCGTGTTGACGAGGCCGACGCGGCGCGCGAGCGGCGCGGCGGCGAGCAGGGAGAGCGCCGTCAGGGCCTGGGCGGCGAAGAAGATCACGCCGAGCGACTCGAGCCGGAGTCCCCAGCGCACGTACAGCCAGTAGGCGACCAGCGACTGGAGGACGAAGCCGCCGGCCAGCGAGTCGAGGGCGAAGAGCGCGGCGAGCCGGCGGATCACCGGCGCCGACGGGAGCGCCGACAGCGGGAGGCTCCGGCGCGCCGCCGGCCGGCTGGCGCCGCCGAGGCCCGCGTAGGCCGCCATCTGGACGAGGGCGCCCGCGGCGAAGA
>JACQCN010000446.1 GCA_016201575.1 Candidatus Rokuibacteriota bacterium
AGCACGCCCTTGGGGATCTTGCCGCCGAGCTTCTGGAACCTCTGGGGGTCCTTCAGGAACTCGATGATCTCCCGCAGCTCCTCCTTGGCCTCGTCGACGCCGGCCACGTCCTGGAAGGTGACCTTGTTCTGCTTCTCGGAGATCAGCCGGGCGCGGGCCTTGCCGAAGGACAGCGCCTTGGCGCCGCCGCCCTGCATCTGGCGCATGAAGAAGATCCATACGCCGATGAAGAGCAGCATGGGCACCCACTGCAGGAACATCCCGTACCAGGGGTTCGCGTCCGGCGGCCGGACGGCGATCTTCACGCCGTTGTCGCGGAGCGTCTTCACCAGGTCCGGGTAGTCGAGGATGTAGGTCTTCTGGGTGGGCCCCCCGTCCTTCAGGTTGTAGGTGACGAAGTTGCCCCGGATCACCACGGACTCGACGCGCCCCTGCTCCACCGCCTTCAGGAACTCCGAGAAGTTCGGCTGGTCCTGGCCGCCTTGCTGGCTGCCCTGGAAGACGGTGAACAGGAGGATGACGATCAGGCCGATCACCATCCAGAGGGCGAGGTTCTTGTAGACCTGGTTCATAGCAAGGAGTATAACACGCGGAATTGACTGGCCGTTTCCGCCCGGTCAGGCCTCGTCCAGGGCGGCCAGGTAGGGCAGGTTCCGGTAGAGCCCGTCGTGGTCCATCCCGTAGCCGATGATGAACACGTTCGGGATCGTGAATCCCACGTAGTCCAGCTCAACGTCCACCTCCCGTCGCTCGATCTTGTCCAGGAGCGTGCAGATCCGGAGGCTCTTGGGATGCCGGGTGGCCAGGTTGCGTTTCAGGTAGGAGATGGTGCGGCCCGAGTCGATGATGTCCTCGACCAGGATCACGTCGCGGTCCTCGATCGAGATGGACAGGTCGGAGGTGATCTTGACCACGCCCGAGGACGCCGAGCCGGTCCCGTAGCTCGAGACCGAGATGAAGTCGGTCGTGAGCGGCGCCGCGACGGCGCGGATCAGGTCGGCGAAGAAGATCACCGCGCCCTTGAGGACGCACACGAGGAGGGGGTTGGCGTCGGCGTAGTCCCGGGCGATCGCCTGCCCCAGCGCGCGCACCCGCTGGGCCAGCTCGTCCTGGTTCACCAGCACCCGCCCCACCGCCCCGACGGCCATCCCCCGGTTCACTTGCGGGTGACGTAGCCCGTGAGGGCGTGCTCGGCCCGGAGGCGGGCCATCGCGGCCTCCGCCTCCGCCCGCGCCGGGTAGGCGCCGACCCGCACGCGGAACCGCACTCCGGTCGCGCCGCCCTCCGACACGTAGGCGTCGCTCCCGAGCTTCTCCCGGAGTCGGTCGGCCTGGTCCCGCGACTTGAAGGCCGCCACCTGTACGGTGTAAGCGCCCCCCGGGGGCGTCCCGGACTTCGCCGCCGCGGGCTCGGGCGCGGGATCGGGTCTCGTCGGTGGAACGGCGGCGGCCTTCGGCGGCTCGGCGGCCGGGCGCCTGGGCGGCGGCGGGCCGTTGGTGAGCGGGGCCGTGAGCGTCTGGTAGAAGGTCAGCTTCTCCTGGATCTGGGGCGCCGCGTCGTCGCGGTCGCGCTCGCTCAGCCGCCGCACCCGCGTTCGCCCCTCGCCGGCGGGCGCCTCGCCGCCCGCGGCGACCCGGTCGCCCGCGAGCCCGGCGCTCGCCGTGCTTCGCGCCCACTGCCGGCCCACCAGCATGCCGAGAGTGAACGTCAGCGCGAGCACCGCGCCGCAGGCCAGCACGAAGAGGAGGCCGGAGAGCGTGCTCCCGCCGCGCTTGCCCCGTCCGCGCACCGCGCGCCCGTCCCTCACATGCTCTCCGGCGCGCTCACGCCCAGCAGGGCGAGGCCGTTGCGCACCACCTGTCCGACCGCCGCGCAGAGCGCGAGCCGGGCGACGGTGAGCGCGCGGTCGGCGCCGAGCACCCGGTTCACCTTGTAGTACGGGTGGAACTGACCGGCCAGCTCCTGGAGCCAGTACGCCACCCGGTGGGGCTCGAGCGCCCGCGCCGCGCCCGCCACCAGGTTCGGGAACTGGAGGAGCCGCTTGACCAGCGACAGCTCCTCCGGCAGGGCGAGGGGGGCGAGATCCACCGATCCCCGGTCCGGCACCGCGATCCCCTGCGCCGCCGCCTGCTTGAAGAGGCTCGCGATGCGGGCGTGGGCGTACTGGACGTAGTAGACCGGGTTCTCCGCGGACTGGCGCGTGGCCACCACCAGGTCGAACTCGAGCGGGCTGTCGTGGCGCCGCGTGAGGAAGGTGAAACGGGCGGCGTCGCGCCCGACCTCCTCGATCAGCTCCTCCATCAGGACGAACTCGCCCCGGCGCTTGGACATGCGCACCGGCTGGCCCTCGCGCAGGAGCGTCACGAGCTGGATGATCAGCACGTCGAACGCGTCGGCCGGATGGCCCAGCGCCTGCATGGCCGCCCGCATCCGGGTGACGTAGCCGTGGTGATCGGGCCCGAGGAGGTTGACCACCCGGCCCGCGTCCGCGAACTTCCGGTAGTGGTGGTAGGCAACGTCGACCGCGAAGTACGTCAGCTCGCCGTCCGACTTGCGGAGGACGCGGTCCTTCTCGTCGCCGAACTGCGAGGCCCGGAACCAGAGGGCACCGTCCTGCTCGTAGGCGAGCCCGCGCGCCGCCAGCTCGCGCAGCACCTGCTCGGGCAGCGCCCGGTCGCGCACGTCGCGCTGCTCCGAGGACCACACGTCGAAGTCGACGCCGTAGTCGTGGAGCACCTTCTTCTGACCCTCCACGATCCGGGCCACCGCCCAGCCGCCGAGTTCGTCAAGCCAGCTTTTGTCACGGAGGGCATCAACGGCCGGAATTACTTCCAGACTCTCCCTGGTGACCTGGGGGTGATCCTTCAAATAGTCGCGGGCGAGGTCGATCAAGTACTCGCCCGGGTAGCCGTTCTCGGGCAGCGCCGCGTCCTCGCCGAGCGCCTGGCGCACCCGCGCCTCGAAGGACCGCGCCAGCGCCAGGAACTGGTTGCCCGCGTCGTTGACGTAGTACTCCGCCGTCACCCCGTAGCCCTGGCTCCGGAGCAGGCGCGCCAGCGAGTCGCCGACGGCGGCGGCCCGCGCGTTGACGATCACGAGCGGGCCCGTCGGGTTGGCGGAGACGAACTCCAGGCGGATCCGCCGCCCGCGCCCGTCCTCGCCCGCGCCGTACCCGGCGCCGGCGGCCAGGATCTCGGGCAGCGCCGCGCGGCACCAGTCGGGCGCGAGCGTGACGTTGATGAAGCCGGGCCCGGCGACGTCGAGCCGGCCGACGGCGGAGAGCGCGGGGAAGTGGCCGACGATCGACTCCGCGACCTGGCGCGGAGACCGCCGCGCCGCGCGCGCGAGCACCAGCGCGGCGTTGGTGGCGTAGTCGCCGTGGGCCTCCTCGCGCGGCACCTCCCAGACGCACTCCGCGAGCGGGGGCAGGCCGGCGGCGGCGAGCGCTGTCCGGAGGCCCTCGGAGAGCTGGTCGGTCACGCTTCGCGCGGTCGTCGTCATCAGAGAAAAGTAATCGCCGCGCGTGGCGGCGATTGGCCCTCATGATACCGCTCCGAAAACGCCCGCCGAAGAAATTCCCGTCAGCGCGCGGGTCGGGGTAGCGGGTCACCGCCGGGAGGGCCGAAAGGATCGCGTCGGCCACGCGCGGAGATAGCCCCAACGGGTTGATGCTCGCGCTGAGGTCGAGCACCGCGGCGTCGCGGTGACCGCCGTGGTCCTCTCTCATTGCCGGCTCGCCACCAGATCGGCGACCACGCCGAGCGCGCCCACGAGCGCGGCCGCCGCCGCGAGCACCCTGAGGCTGCGCCCGATGTCGCCGCCGTCCGGCGGCCGGCCCTCGCCGAGACGGTAGATCCCCGCCTTCTCGAGGACCAGGCCGAGCGCGCCGGCCATCGCCGCCATCGGCCACCCCGCGTTCGGGCTGGCGGTGCGTCCGCGGTCTCGCCGGAGGATCCGCGCGGCGCCGCGGGCGTCGGCGCCAACCAGCCCCGCGCCGGCCACCAGCGCGAGCGCCGCGACGCGCGCCGGGACGAGATTCAGCAGGTCGTCGAGTCGCGCGGCCGCCTTGCCGAGGTACTCGAGCAGCCCGCCGCGGTAACCCACCATGGCGTCGGCGGTGTTCACGACGCGATAGGCCCAGGCGCCGGGCAGCCCGAAGGCGAGGTAGAAGGCGATCGGCGCGACGAAGCTGTCGGTCAGGTTCTCCGCGACGGACTCGACGGCGGCCGAGGCGACGCCCTCCGCTCGGAGCCCGCCCGTGGGTCGGCTCACCAGATGGTAGCCGACCTCCGCGCGCGCCCGGGCGAGGTCGGCGCACGCGAGCGCCCGCTCGACGCGGCGCGCTCTCGACATGAGCCCGCGAAGCGAAAACGAGCACTTGAGCAGCCACGCTTCAATCAGCACTCCAAGCCAGCCAGCCCCGGAAAGGACCATCGAGAGTCGGGCGATCAGCGCGGCGACCGCGCCTGCTCCCGCGAGCACCACGAGCATCCCGTAGAGGAGTGGCGCGAGGCGGCCGCGGCGCGGGGTCGCGCGAAAGGCGAGGTCGAGTCCCCGGCCGACCCACCTCACGGGATGCCAGCGGTTGGGCGGGTCGCCGACAGCGAGGTCCAGGACGAGGGCGACCAGGAGGATCACGCGTGCTCCGCCTTCCAGCGCGCGATGGCGGGCACGAGAGCCTCGCGCGCCGCCCGCGCCACGCACCAGCCCGGCTCGGTCGCCGGCCCGCCGAACTCGTGGGCGGCGCCCTGCCCCGTGGCCGCGATCACCACCGCGTCGGTCGAGGTGCCCGTCGCGCGCGAGCCGCCGTCGCACACGACGCCCGCCTCGAACAGCGCGAGGGCCCTGGCCTCGGTGCCCGCGAGCATCGCGTTGAGCAGGGCGGCCGGCCCCGGATCGCCGTCGACCACCACGATCATGTTCACCGTTCCGGCGGAGTCGGGGGGCGCCGGAGGGCGCCCATGCCCGCCGCCAGCCGGTTCGACAGCCCGACGGCGACGACGACCGGCTCGAACACCTTCGCATCCTGGGCGTGCACGCCTGGAACAGCGGCGATCAGTATCACGGGGACCAGCCATGAGCGACGCATCTCCCCACTCCTTTTCCAGCGAAAGGTTGAATGGGCACCGGCCCTGGCCGGGTCTCCTGACTCGTGGATCAGCGCGCACGTCCCGGCCTTCCCATCCCTGACGGACAGTGGCTTCCGCATCACGCGGAGGTTGGACGCCGCTCCCCACTCACAGTGGCGCGACCGTGCCGGCTTCAGCCGAGCTTCACCGGCTTCCCTCGATCCAGGGCGAACACGGGTCAGCGATCGACGGGGCGCTCACCTCCCCTCACTCGTCGGCCTCGGGCCAGGCGAGGTGGACGCTCGGGCGCCGCGTCACGGGGTGCTTGTCGACGACGACCGCGCAGCCGTAGACGCGCGAGAGCGTGGCGTCGTCGAGCACGGACTCCGGCGGCCCGACGCGCTCCACCCGGCCGGCGTGGAGCAGGAGCATCCGGTCCGCGATCTCGGCGGCCAGGTTCAGGTCATGCGTCACCAGCAGCACGGTGAGGCCGGCGGCGCGGTGCCCATGAGGACCATCTCCTCCACCGTGAACGGGAACGCCGGCGCGAGGTCCTGGGGGACCACCGCGACGAACCGCGCCACCTCCCGCTGCGTCATTCCCGCGAGCGGGCGCCCGGCCAGGCGGATCGCGCCACCCTCCGGCGCCACCACCTTTGTGAGGAGGCGGATCAGCGTCGTCTTCCCCACGCTGTTCGGCCCGATCACGCCGAGGATCTCGCCCGGCGCGACGTCGAAGGTGAGCCCGGCGAGCCGGAAGCCGCCCGGCGACTTGGGTAGACGAAGCTGACGTCGCCGAACTCCACGATCGGCGCCTGGGAGGTCACGCCGCCGCCCTCATCACCAGCGACGCGCCGCGCCGCGGCGCTTGCTCGGCGTTCCGCCCGCTCAACGGTTCACGCGGTTCCTTCATCGCCCTCATCACCAGCGACGCGCCGCTGCGCGGCGCTTGCGATACGGAACGCTCGCCTTCGGCTCGCATCATTGGTGCCCGTCACGAAATAAGAGGATCACGTTCGAGCTTGGGGTCGGGAGGAGTGAAAGGCGCGCTGATGGCTCGCGATCCAGTCGGGGACCTGCTGCGTGCGCGTGGCTTCGGCGTAGGTGTAGTTGGACGCCCCGAGGACGGCGACGAACAGCTCGACCTCGATCACCTCGCCTGTGGCGGCGTCGATGATCGACGGCTTCTTCCCTGCGTAGTCGACGAAGCACTTCTCGCCGCCGAGATGCACCTGGCGCATCGAAAGCCCGCGGCGTTTGAGCCAGCGCCGATAGAACTCGCAAAATTGGGTGTAGCGATAGCCGGCGGGATGCTGCTCCAGGTACTCGAGGTGCAGCTGTTCGAGGGTGACGCCGGGCTTCCGGCGCTCGGCATGCAGGTAGGCGCAGTCGGGCACAGCCCGATAGTGGGTGGGCGGCGTCGGGGGCCCGTACACGCGGGGCCTCCAGCACCTCGTCGGTGAGCGTGTCGACCTGGGCCCAGTCGAGCCCGGCAGCCCGCGCCCGGCGCTCGACGGTCGAGACAGTACCGAGGCTGACCTGCAGACTTTCCGCCACCTGACGGTGGGTCCGGCCCAGGGTCTCACTTCTGTCACAGGATCTCGCGAATCTGCCCCATGGATAGTCGCTCGGTCGGGAAACCCGCCGAATCACGTACCGTGAACGCGAGAATCCTGCGAAAGTCGGGCTAGCAGCGGTCAGCGATTCTGCTGTACCGACCGCGTCGCGTCCAGCTCGACGTAGGTGTACCAGACCCCTTCGTGGATGTGGACCTGGAGGGCGTTGCTCGCCTTCTCGTAGACCTGGATGGTCCCCCGCCCGGATGCGGTCGTGGTGCTGACGTGGCGCCAGCCGTTGGCCTCGAGGGTCGCGCGCAGGGCCTGGCCGAGGCTCTCCGGCTCGAGCCGGCCGCGGTAGATCAGCCGGGCGGCCTTGACGCTCGGCGACTCGATGACCGTGGACTTGTCGGGCTGGTAAGTGAGACCCTTCGGAACTGGTATATCCTCGAATTCGCTGCGGGGCGGACGTGGCGCGGTGCCCGCGCACCCCGTGACGACGAACCCGATCAGGAGCAGAGACACGACGCCCATGAATTTCATGGCGGCATCCTACCCCGCGCGCCGGACGGCGCCCAAGAGATTTCTGGCCGGCGTGCTGGTCGTCGCGCTGGCCCTGCCCGGCTGCGCCAGCCGCAACGTCCCGCCCATGGGCCACGGCGGCCAGCCGTTCAAGCCCGAGGCCGACGAGCGCAAGATCTGGGCGCAGGCCGAGAAGGAAGAGGAGAAGATCCAGAAGACCGCGAAGGTCTACGACGACCCGCTGCTCGAGGACTACCTGGCCAGGATCGGCGACCGGCTCACGCCCGAGCAGGTGAAGACAGCCGGCGGCCCCGGCTTCGAGTTCCACGTGCTCCGGGACCCGACGCTGAACGCCTTCGCGATGCCCAACGGCAAGATCTACGTCCACACCGGGCTCCTCTCGCGGCTCGACAACGAGGCCCAGCTCGCCACGATCCTGGGCCACGAGATGACCCACGTCACGGACCGCCACGCGCTCAAGTTCAACCGGGACGCCCAGAACAAGATGATCCTCCTGAACGTCATCGCCATCGCCGCCTCCATCGGCGTGGCGGCGGCCGCGGGCTCCCGCGCCCAGGGCGGCGACTACGTGGGGGCGGCCGTGCTGAGCCAGACCGCGCAGGCGGTGCTGGGGCTCGGCCTGCAGCTCGCCGCCCTCGCCGCGATCAACGGCTACGGCCGCGACCTGGAGCGCGACGCCGACACGGGCGGGATGGAGAAGATGACCCACGCGGGCTATGACCCCAACGAGGCGCCCAAGGTCTTCGCGCTGCTGAAGAAGGACAGCGGGGACCACGGCGCGCTGGAGACCTTCTTCTTCGGCAATCACCCGCGGCTGGAGGAGCGGATCGAGTCCACCACCGAGCTGGTGCGGACGAAGTACGCGGGCGTCCACGGCATCGTCGACACGGAGGACTTCCCGCTCCGCACGCGCACCGTGGTCCGCGAGAACGCGCTCCTGGACATCCGCGCCGGGCGCTTCAATCTCGCCCAGGCCCAGCTCGACCGCGTGCTGGCGATCACGCCCAGGGACCCGACCGCGCAGATCTACTACGGCGACCTCTACCGCCTGAGGGCGCAGCGGGCGCGCGCGAAGGAGGACAAGGAGTCGCTTGCCAGGCTCGCCCTTGAGCGCTACGAGCGGGCGGCGGCGCTCGATCCCTCGTCGCCCGACCCCCTCCGCCAGCTCGGCTTCCTCTACTACCAGCAGAAGGACGCCGAGCGCGCCAAGGAGGCGTTCCGGAAGTACCTCGTCCTCAAGCCCGACGCGCCGGACGCCAAGCGGATCAAGGAGTACCTTATCGAGCTCGAGCGGTGAGAGTCCTTCCGCCGGGTCAGACCGGTCGGACGGAGGTCGGTGGGGGCTAGCGCAGGTGCAGCAGCAGGACGATCCCCGACAACCACACGAGCGCGCCGAGGATCACGCCGGTCAGGACTCCGCGGAACGGGACCAGCGCGGCATCGGTCTCGGAGACCTCGGAAGCGCGGCGGGGATTGCGCACGGCATGGGCGACGCCGGACGCCTCGAGTCGGGGAACACTGGTGTTCGTCGCCATGATGGCCCCATCTAGAGCATAATCCATTCCAACCAGTTATGGGTTCGGCGAGTGGACCCGCAGCGGAGCCTCGACGTTCGGGTAACCGCACCCTTAGCGGACAGGCGAGAGGGCGCACGATCGGACCCCAGGGCGCAGCCGGCGCGGGAAGCTGTGACAATTTGTCTGCCTCCGGGTGACAGCCCGCGTCGCCCGTCGCCGCCCGGGATGGCGCCCCTCCGCGTCGTGTTAGAGTGCGGGCAATGATCGAAGGGAACGGGCGCTGAGATGCGCTGGCTGATCGTCCTTCCGTCGGAAGGCCCGGAGCACATGGGGATGGACTTCCGCGCCGAGCTGGAGGCGATGGGGCACGCCGTCTCGACCTTCGCCTACCGCCGGCGCAACCCGCTCTACAAGAACAAGGGCACGAAGGCCGCCTACCAGCTCTGGATCCTCCGGCGCCTCGAGCGCGCGTGCGTGGCCTGGCGGCCCGACTGCGTGCTCGTGATCAAGGGCGGGCCGATCACGCCGGGGCTGATCCGGCGGGTGAAGGCACGGGTCGACACGCTCTTCGTGAACTTCTTCCCCGACAACCCGCTCCTGATGATCCCCTTCGAGTGCATCGAGGCCTACGACATCTTCTTCACCAAGGAGCGCTACGCGCTCCGGCAGCTCGAGCAGGTCGGCCTCCACAACCTCTACTACCTGCCGATGCACTGCGTGCCCCGCTTCCACCACCCGGTCGAGCCGACGCCCGAGGAGGCGCGGGCGCTGGAGGGCGTCGTCGCGTTCGTGGGGAGTCGGTACCTCTACCGGGAGCGGCTCCTCAAGGAGCTGGCCGCCTACCCGCTCCGGATCTGGGGGCCGGGGTGGGACGAGGCCGCGGCGGCGCTGCGTCCGCTGATCGCGGGCGGCGCCGTGTGGGGCCGCGACAAGCTGGCGATCTACTGCGGCGCCCGGCTCTCGCTGAACCTCCACCATCCGCTCAACGACATCGTCGGGGTGAACACGCGCACGTTCGAGCTGGCGGCCGCCGGCGCCTGCCAGGTCGTCGACCTCAAGGACGACCTCCCCGCCCTCTTCAAGCCCGGCGAGGAGGTCGTGGCCTATCGCGACCTGGCGGACCTCGACCGCCAGCTCGACTACTATCTGGCGCACCCCGAGGAGGCGCGGGCGATCGGCGCCAACGCGCACCGCCGGGCGATGGCGGAGCACACGCTGCGGCACCGGATCGACGAGATGCTGCTCGCGATCGAGGAGCGCTTCGGCCGCCTGTGAGTCACCGGGACTCGGACGTAATGACCGTGTACAGGCTGGGCCGAACGAGTCGAAGAGTTCGTGGGCAGCCCGTGACCGGCATTGCGTCCAGAGGCAGGCCTTCACCCCGAGCCTCGCGCCGCTTCGAGCGCCGGCTTTGCCGGCGCAATCCCGGGGGGAGGTTCGGAAGGGGGGCGGAGCCTCCCTCCGAGTGAGATGGTAGAGTCGCTCGCCCGCGACCTCGTGTGCATCGACTGCGGCGCCGTCTCCCCGCTCGGTTACCGGCTCGAGTGCGATAAGTGTCGCGGCCTGCTGGAGCTCCGCTACGACCTGGATCGGCTGCGAGCGAAGGGACCGGCGCTCTTCGCCGGCCCCGGGCTCTGGCGGTACGCCGCCGTGCTGCCCGTCGGCGATGCCGCCCACCGGGTGACGCTCGGCGAGGGCGGCACGCCGCTCCTCGAGTGCCCGCGCCTGGCCCGGCAGCTCGGGGTCCGGCGCCTCCTCCTCAAGTACGACGGCAGCAACCCCACGGGAACCGTGAAGGACCGGACGTCGGCGACCGCGGTCGGCGCCGCGCTCCAGTTCGGCTACACCGCGACCTCGGTGGTCAGCTCGGGCAACGCCGGCTCCTCGATCGCCGCCTACTCGGCGCGCGCGGGCCTGCGCTCGCTGATCTTCGCCTACGAGCGGGCGTCGGCCCCGAAGCTCCTGCACATGTCGGCCACCGCCTCGGACCTCATCATTTACAAGGGCGTCTACGACGACCTGATCACGCTGTGGGACCGGCTCGTCGAGGAGCGGCTCTTCTTCGACTGCGGCGCTTCCCGCAACCCCTACAAGCACGAGGGGAAGAAGACGCTGGCCTACGAGATCGCCGAGCAGTCCGGCTGGGCGCCGCCCGACGTCGTGGTGGCGCCGGTGGCCGTGGGCGAGACGTTCATCGCGACGGCGCGCGGGTTCCGCGAGCTGCGCGACGCGGGCCTGATCGCCCGCCTGCCGCGCATGGTCGCCGCGCAGGCCACCCGCGCCAACGCGATCGCGCGCGCCTTCCGCGACGGGACGGCGATCACGCCGATCAAGATCGGCTACACGGTGGCCGAGGGCCTGGCGGCGGGGAGTCCGGGCCGCAAGGGCGACTGGGTGCTCCGCCTCCTGCGCGAGCACGACGGGCTCGCCGCCGACGCGGAGGACCAGGAGATCCTCGACGCGCAGCGGCTGGTGGCGCGCGCGGAGGGGATCTGGGCGGGGCCGACGGGCGTGGCCACGGTGGCGGTGCTGAAGCGCCTCCTGGAGGGCCGGCAGCTCGACCCCGCCCAGACGATCTGCGCGATCATCAGCGAGACGGGGCTCAAGACGGAGGCCGCGCTGCCCAGCCGCGAGGGCACCGCGTTCGACCTCGACTCGCTCCGCCGCCTCGTCGTCGAGCGCCTGTCCGGGCGCGGACGCCCGGGCTAATGTCCTGTCTCCGACGCTCCGTTACAATGCACCGCGTTGAGTTTGCGCCAGTTGCCGCGGAACACGTCGCCAATGTCATCGTTACCCACTGTCAAACAATCCCTGAGACGGGACACTAGCTGGCGCCCGCCCGGGCCGCGCCCCGGCGCGGCGCCATACCCGTGCCCGTTCTCCGGCCTCCCCTTCCCCGCGAGTTCTACCTCCGCCCCGCGCGCGTCGTCGCGCGCGACCTGCTCGGCTGCCGGCTGATCTCGACGGTCGGCGACGCGCTGACGGCGGGACGCATCGTCGAGACCGAAGCGTACCTGGGCCCTGACGACGCCGCCTCGCACGCCGCCATCCGCCCGATCGCCGCGCGCGCGCTCTTCTACGGCGAGGGCGGTCATGCCTATGTCTTCCGGATCTACGGCCTCCACCATTGCCTCAACGCGATCACCGGCCGCGCCGGTCGTCCCGGCTGCGTCCTGATCCGGGCCCTCGAGCCGATCCGGGGCCTCCCCGTCATGGCGCGGCGCCGCGGTCTCCGGGCCGAGTCGGTCGCGCTCTGCAACGGGCCGGGGAAGCTCGCGGAGGCGCTCGGGATCACGCTCAGGCAGAACGGGGCGGACCTGACGCGCGGGTCGCTGGTGATCGCGCCGCGCGACGGGTCTCGCGACTTCGCGGTCGGCGTGGGGACGCGCGTCGGTATCACGCGGGCGGTCGAGCAGCCGTTGAGGTTCTGGATTCGTGGCAGCCGCTACGTCTCGCGGGCGTAGCGGCGGAGACGTTACTTCTGGGAGAGCCCGCTGCCCTGCGGCGTCCCGGTCAGCAGGAAACCGCCGTTACCGACGTGGCAGGGATCGGCGATCCCCTGCAGGACCGCCACGGTGTGGCACAGCTCGTGGACGTCGATCTCGAAGGCCATCTGCGACGGCAGCGAGTCCGTGTAGCGCACCACCTTGACGGCGCGGACCTGCTCGCCCCCGGGCATCGGCATCGGCCACGAGAGCTGGCCGCCCATGATCTGCCCCGCCGCCTCCACCCCGCGGCACTCGCGCGCGACGACCTCGTGGTCCTCGCTCACCACGAGCGTGACCAGCGACACGGAGTCGGGAAGCTGCCCGAAGTGCGCCGACCGGGTCGTCGCGCATCCCTCGATCAGGAGCGCCGCTCCCCGGACCGCGACGAGCGCGGCGAGCCGGCGAGCGGAGCTGACGATCGCACGCATGCCCGGCAAAAAAGCAAGCCGGGTGCCCGTGCCCAAATCTCTTGAAAATCACGCCGTCGTCATGTGTGTGCGCGTTGCATGTTTTTCTGACACGCGGACACCGCTTGCTGACACCCATAGCCGTCGTCGACAAGTGAAGAATTTAAGGTGCCACCGCCGCGGTCGTGTGCTATCGACCTTTCACTTCCGAATGGGTACGAACCCTGCCTACGCCGGCGCTCTCGCGCGGCGGGAGCACGGTGTATCCATTGGGTGGTGAAAGGTCAATGCGGCGGTCAGGCGGGCTGGGCGCGCTTCATGAGCTTCGGCACCCAGACGATCGCGAGCAGGATGCCGGCGGCGCTCGCGAGCTGGGCCACGCGGAAAGGCCCGAGCATGAGCGCGTCGACGCGGAGCCGCTCGATCCACAGGCGTCCGAAGGAGTACCACCCGAGGTAGGCGAGGAAGAGCGCGCCCGGCGCGCGCTCGAGCCGGTGACGGCTCGCGATCAGGATGACGAGCACGATCAGGCTCCACACGGACTCGTAGAGGAAGGCCGGGTGGAAGAAGTCCGCCTGCACGTAGAGGAGCGGGCGATGGGCGGGGGAGACGTAGAGCCCCCACGGCAGCGCGGTCGGGAGGCCGAACGCCTCCGCGTTGAAGAAGTCGCCCCAGCGGCCGATCGCCTGCCCGAGCGCCAGGGCCGGGGCCGCGGCGTCGAGGCAGCGGCCGACGGGGAGCCCTCGCCGCCACGCGTAGGCGCCGCCGGCGAGGAACCCGCCGATCAACCCGCCGTGGATCGCGGCGCCGCCCTCCCACACCGCGAGGATCTTCCACGGCACCGCCCCGTAGTAGTCCCAGGAGAACAGCACGTAGTAGAGGCGCGCCCCGACGAGGCCGCCGAGCAGCGCGAGCTCGCCCGCCTTGAGCATCTCGCGGGGATCCAGGCCGCGGCGCCCGGCCGCGCGCGCCGCCACCCAGAGCCCGGCGCCCATCGCCAGCGCCACGACGACTCCGTACCAGCGCAGCGTCAGCGGCCCCACGTGGAGCAGCACCGCGCCGGGCGAGCGGAACACCAGCCTACTCGGAGGGGGCCTCGGCGGCCCCCTCGGATGCCTCCAGAACCGACTTGCGCCGGCGGAGCCGGCGCTCGAACACCCGGAGTCGATGATTCACCGCTACACCGACACGTACCTGGCGCGCATCATTCACGAACCGTACCACGGGAGCCGGGCGGGTGGCGCGGCAGGCAGGCCCGTCCGCCCGCAGGGAGTGGGG
>JACQCN010000071.1 GCA_016201575.1 Candidatus Rokuibacteriota bacterium
GACGAAGTGGCTGCACAGGATCATCCGCAAGGTGGTCCCCCGGACCTGGGCGGGAGCCTGGCGCGCCGCCAGCATCGTGGCGAGCGCGCCGCCTCCGAGGGCCGACCCGGACAGGCGGATGAAGTCACGGCGGCTCTGGTCACTCATCGCGCACCTCCTGTTTTTACCGCCAACGGCGATCCCCCACGACGTTATCGGACGTCGGAACCGAGAAAGTGCGTCGAGTATGCCCGTCCCGGCCGGCTTGTCAACGGTCCAGGTGGTCGGCCAGCCGGATGCCGGAGAACTGCCAGCGGGCGTCCGGCGGGAAGAAGCTGCGGTAGGTGGTCCGGACGTGGGAGCGGGGCGTCGCGCACGATCCGCCGCGCAGCACCATCTGGCTCACCATGAACTTGCCGTTGTACTCGCCGAGGTCGCCCGCGAGCGGGCAAAACCCGGGGTACGGCGCGCACGGGCTCTGCCTCCACTCCCAGAGGTCACCGATCATCTGCTGGAGCCCGCCGGCCCGCGCGGCCGCCGGCGTCGGGTGGTAGAGGACCGGTCAGATCAGCCCGCGGATCGCCTCCACGATGTCCTGCTGGGTCGGGATCGTGGCGCGCTCGAGCGAGTCGTTGTACGGCATCGGCACGTGGCGGGCGGCCACGCGGGCGATCGGCGCGTCCAGGCAGTCGATCGCCTTCTCGGCCACGAGCGCCGCGACCTCGGCGCCGAACCCGCCGCGCTTCACCGCCTCGTGGGCGATCACCAGGCGCCCCGTCTTCGCCACCGAGCCGAGGATCGTCTCCTCGTCGAGCGGGGCGAGCGTGCGCGGGTCGATCACCTCCACGCTGACGCCTTCCTGCGCCAGATCGGCCGCGGCGGCCAGCGCACGCTGCACCATCGCCTGCCAGGCCACCACGGTGACGTCCGTGCCCGCCCGCTTGACGTCGGCCCGGCCCAGCGGGATCGCGTACTCGCCCTCGGGCACCGGGCCCTTCTGGGCGTAGAGCACCTTGTGCTCGAGGAAGATCACGGGGTTGTCCTCGCGGATCGCGGCGGCGAGGAGGCCCTTGGCGTCGTAGGGCGTGGACGGCGCGATCACCACGAGCCCCGGCACGTGGACGAACCAGGCCTCGAGGCTCTGCGAGTGCTGGGCGGCCAGCCGGATGCCGCCGCCCTGGGGCCCGCGGATCACGAGCGGCACCGTCGGCGTCCCGCCGAGCATGTACCGGAACTTGGCCGCCTGGTTCACGATCTGGTCCATCGTGAGCGTGACGAAGTCGAAGATCTGGATCTCGACCACGGGCCGCAGGCCGGCGGCGGCCGCTCCGACGCCCATCCCGAGGAACGTCGCCTCCGAGATCGGCGTGTCGCGGACCCGGTCCTCCCCGAAGGCCTCGCGGAGCCCGCGGGTGACGCCGAAGATGCCGCCGATCAGGCCCACGTCCTCGCCCATCACGAAGACGCGGGGATCGCGCCGCATCTCCTGATGGAGCGCCTCGTTGAGCGCCTGGGCGAACGTGATCTCGCGGCCGGTGCGGACGGCCGGCTCGCTCACCCGCACGTGGGGCGCGTAGACCGAGGCCTCCATCAGCTCGACCGTGGGCTCGGGGCTGGCCGTGGCGAACGCGACGGCGCGATCCAGCTCGGACTCCACCTGCTCGCGCAGCTCCTTGAGCCGCGGGGCCGGCACCAGCCGCTCCTCGACCAGCCGGCTCTCCAGCCGGGCGATCGGGTCGCGCATCATCCACTCGAGCTCCTCCTCCTTGGTCCGGTAGTCGGGGAGGTTCGCCCGCATGCTGTGCCCGCCCCAGCGGTAGGTGACGGCCTCGACGAGCGTGGGGCCCTGGCCCGCGCGGCCGCGCTCGACCGCCTGGGCGACGGTCTCGTACACGGCGAGGACGTCGTTGCCGTCGATGCGCACGCCGGGGATGCCGTAGCCGGCGGCGCGGGCGGCGATCCCGCCGGCCGTCGTGCGGTCGGAGGCCGTGGATAGCGCGTACTGGTTGTTCTCGCAGAGGAAGATGAGCGGCAGCCGCCACACGGCGGTGATGTTCATGGCCTCGTGGATGACGCCCTGGTTGGCGCCGCCGTCGCCGAAGAACGCGATGACCACGCGGTCGCTCTTGCGGATCCGGCTGGCCAGCGCCGCCCCGGCCCCGATGGGGACGCCCGCGGCCACGATCCCGTTGCAGCCGAAGATGTTCAGGTCCAGGGCGGCGATGTGCATGGAGCCGCCGAGGCCCTTGCAGTAGCCCGTCGCGCGCCCCATCAGCTCCGCCATCATCAGGTCGATCCGCGCGCCCTTGGCGATGCAGTGGCCGTGGCCGCGATGGTTGCCCACGATCGCGTCGTCCGGCCGCAGGTTCGCGCAGGCGCCGGCGGCCACCGCCTCCTCGCCGACGTAGCTGTGGGCGGTGCCCTTGACCAGGCCGGCGTTGAACAGCTCGGTCGTCTTCTCGTCGAAGCGCCGGATCCTGACCATCGTGGTGAAGAGCCGCTCGAGGAGCTCGGGGTGGAGCGTCATGCCGTCATCCTCCCGGGAGTGTGCGTTCGGGACGCCCGAGAGTATAGCGCCACCGCGGGCGCCTGATGAACGCCGCGTCCCGGCGGGCCTGCGCCGGATACGTCCGGCGCGGCGCCAATCGTCCGGCCAACGCGCCCGCTGAACGCCGCGTCTCGGCGGGCCTGGCGCCCGCGAGGGGGCGGCGTAGAATCACGGTCGAAGGAGGACCCGCCATGAAGGTCCGGTCGATCCTCAGGATGAACGGCGCGAGCGTGGCGACCACCGCGCCCGACACGACGCTGTCCACGGTCGTCTGGGAGCTGAAGGTGAAAGGGATCGGCGCGCTCGTGGTCAGCGAAGACGGAGCCACCGTGCTCGGGCTGGTCTCGGAGCGCGACATCGTCCAGGGGCTCGCCGAGCACGGCGCGGCGCTGCTCGGGATGCGCGTGTCGCAGGTGATGACCCGGCCGGTGGTGACGTGCGCGCCGGAGGACAGCATCACGCGCGTGATGGCCCAGATGACCCACCACCGGGCCCGCCACCTCCCCGTGATGGAGGGCGGGCGGCTCGCGGGCATCGTGAGCGTCGGCGACGTCGTGAAGCACCGCCTGGAGGAGCTGGAGATGGAGGCGAACATCCTGCGCGAGGCGCTGATCGTCAGCCACTAGAAGACTCGGAGGGGGCTTCGCGAGGCCCAACGCGCCCTCGAAGGCGCGGAGCGCATCATTGAGCACTGTCGGCGTCACCTGGTTCGATAGCGAGGCGGTCCGCCGGGCCCTGGACGCGTACGTGGGCACGCTGGTGCGCGAGCATCCCGAGGTAGACGAGGTCATCCTGTTCGGCTCCGTCGCCACGGGGACCGCGGTGCGGGGGAGCGACGTCGACCTGCTCCTCATCCTGAGCGCGGCCGACCGCCCGTTCCTCGATGTGGCTTCCGCGGCTGTGATCGTAGATGTGCCCAGAAGCAGGTCCGACGGTCAGCGCCGGCTTCAGCGCGCGGGTCCATACATGCCGTGCGGTAAGAACGCCGACCGGGTCGGCGACCTGAACGAGCGTTCCCGAACAGCAATATGCATTTGCGGCGCCGCTGACGGCACAACCATGGTGATCGAGTGCAGACGGATCTTTTGGTGTACCTCACCCACGAGACTCGGGGGCAGGTCTCGGATCGGAACGTACCGCCTTTCCATATCACCCGCGGTCATCGGGTCGTCGAGTCACATAACGCCCGGCATCAGCCGCGGCCGAAGGCCATCGGCTGGATGCGGTGGTTCGGCGCGCTCGCGATCCGATCTAGCGCTCGACCGCGTGGAGTTGCCACTCGCCGGGCACGCCTTTGAGTTGAACAGTCTTGCCCTCCCCGAAGCGAATCCCCGAGCCGGCCACAAGGTCCTTGACCGTGCTTGACACCAGGACCTCGCCCGGTTGGGCCTCAGCAGCGACTCTGGCGCCGATATGCACGGCCAACCCCCCAATCTTGTTGCCGACGAATTCGCACTCGCCGGTGTGTAGGCCGGTGCGAATCTCAAGGCCGAGCTGTCCAACCGCATCGTGAACAGCGCATGCGCAGCGGATCGCTCGTGTCCTTCCGGCGGGGGTGCGTGAGAAGAGGATAGCGACGGGCGTACC
>JACQCN010000057.1 GCA_016201575.1 Candidatus Rokuibacteriota bacterium
GCGCCGGCAAAGCCGGCGCTCGAAGCGGTCGATGACTCCCGCGTGCTGCCGGATGATCGTCGCTCGGGAACGGAAGCCGGCTCCGGAGCCGGCTCCGACCGCGGACGGCGTAGGAGTGCCTCCCGTTCGAGCGCCGACTTCGCCGGCGCGATGCGTTCCGGAGGGAGATTTCGGAGGGGGCCGTCGAGGCCCCCCTCCGAATCGACCTAGTAGAGCGCGATTGGGTTGCCGGGCGAGCCCGTTGCGCCGACCATCTTGAGGGGCGCCCACACGAACAGGAACTCGTAGGCGCGATCCTTCAGGAGCTGGGTGAACTCCAGGTTCTCGATGTTCCAGATGCCACGCCGGGTCTGCATCTCCGTGTGGCATGGCACCACGTAGCCCTCCTGCTCGCCCACGGGCTGGGCGTCGTTGGCCGAGGTGTCACCGCCCGTGAGGATGATCTTGCGTGAGGCCATGTACTCGCAGGCGCTGATGCCGAAGCCCGGCTCGCCCGAGGTGAACTCCTTGCGCCGCACATCCCGCTGCTCCGGCGTGAGCTTCTTCCATTCCTCGTTGAGCCAGAGGTCGCCGTGGCCGGTGTAGAGGAACACGCAGTCCCCTTCGCCGATCTCGGCCAGGCCCTGCCGCTGCACCATCGCCTTGACGTCGTCGGCGGTGATGATGCCGGGGCTCTTGGTGTCCCTGGGGATCGGGAGCCGCTTCACGCCCCGGTAGGCGGGGGCGTCGAGCAGCACGCCGCGGCAGACGAACCCCTTCTCGGCGACGTGCTCGACTCCGGCCGCACCCATTCCGATCACGCGTCCGCCCGCGCCCCGCTCGTAGATCTCCTCGCGCAAGCGGCCGTTGTACATGACGTCACCCTTCGAGGTGCGCACGCCGATGTGACCGGGACCGTCGAACTGGGTGCCGACCTGGCCGAGCTCGGCCACGACGAACTCGTCGTGGTAGACGAGCGCGTTCTTCCCGAACGGGCCGCCGGTGGGCGTGCCGGGGATGACCAGTGTCCACGAGCGGGTGCCGAAGTTGACCATGTCGTGCATGTACAGCTTGCCCAGGGTCGCCTGCTTGCCCTGCTTGACCAGCCTGATGGCCTTCAGGACCATCGCCGGCGTCGTGCGGTTGACCGAGCCGGCCTTGTCGTCCGGCCCCCACTCGGTGGGAGCCCACTTCTCGTTGAGCGGCTTGTCGCTCACCTGCGCGGTGGCGACCGGCACCGCGGAGAGACACATCACGCCGACGAGGAAGGCGAGTAGCAGGTAGGGGAGACTTCTCATGGGGTGCTCCTCTATGAACTGGTCAGGATGCAGAGGCAGAGCGCCGCCATGGCGCTCTTTCCGCCCGGGGACGGCGAAAGGGGGATGAGGAGTTCAGATGAATTCGCCGTCTCCGGGGGAGCGGATTATGTAGGGTCGCCCCCGCGGGTGTCAAGGACGGATTGGGCCGGCCGGGTCACGCCTGGCGTACGGTGTGCCGGCCCTTGGACGAGCCGAACACCTCGGCCGGCGGCAGGGGGTGGCGGAGCACGTGACTCTGGAGGTCGCGGATCTTCATGCGGGCCTCCGGGGCGCGGCGGTCATTGCCATTTCGGGGGACGCCGCCGCAGCTCGGCGCACTCGTCGGGCCGGCTCGCCCGCGGCGTGGCCAGGACGACGTCGGCGTCGGGAAGGGGCGTGCTGCCCTCCTCCACGAGGTCGATGATCACCACCCGCGTGCCCGGGCGGATCTCCGCGAGCTGGCCGGGGACGGCGTCGGGGGCCAGGTGGGCGCGGCCGGCGAGGAAGACGACCTTGCGCCCGTCGCCGAGCGCCTCGGCGACCCGGTGCGCCATGGTGACGTTGCGCGCGTGCCAGGCCTCGGCCATCGCGGCCTCCACGCCCGGCGGCAGCAGGTCGCAGTGCACGGTCTGGATCTCGCGCCGGAGCGAGTCCTCCCGGGCGGCGTCGCTCGGCAGTCGGGAGGCCACGCGGCTCCGGGTGGGCTCGGGGAGCGCGTCGAGCCCGCGGCGCGAGATGGTGCGGCGCGATTCGGCGTCGAGGTCGGCGGCGAGCACGGGCAGGCCCCAGCGCTTGGCGGTCTGGAACAGCGGGTAGTACATGGCGAAGTCGGGCCAGCCCCGGGCGCGCCAGGCGAGCCGCCGCTCGAGGTCCTGGATCGTCGAGGCCTCCCGCATCGCCGCGTCGACCGCCGCCTGCTGGTCCTCGGTGAGCATCTCGAACGCCACGACGGGCCGCTCCCCGGCCGCGACGAGCCGGTCCAGCACGAGGGCCTGGACCGCGTGGTGAGAGCGGTTGTCGTGGGCCTCGCCGACGGCGACCACATCGGCGCCGCGCGCCAGCTCCTCGAGGCGCGTGAGCTCGCGGGCGGGCGGCCCCTCCGCCCCGCCGCGCGCGGGCCACA
>JACQCN010000058.1 GCA_016201575.1 Candidatus Rokuibacteriota bacterium
ATGGCGCGACCGGGCGGGTGGCGCCGGGTGGGGTCCCCGCGGGGCCGGGCGCAGTGGGCTCCCCTCGTTCCGTCCGCCGCGCGCCGCGCGGCGTTCGGGCGAGTGGGTGACGGAGCCGGCCCCGCGGGGGCGGCGCCCTGCGCCAGGACCCGCCCGCCACCCGCGACGACCGTTCGTGAATAATGCGGGTTAATCACGGTGATTCCTGGGAGGCTGCGCGGCCTCTATGGTGCCACGCGCCCAGCTGATTCTCCGCCCGTGCTAGGATTCCATCCAGACGGTTGTCCATGCTGAGCGTCGAAGAAGCGATTGAACAGATCCTGGCGCGCATCGTCCCCGTCGAGACCGAGCGGGTCGACCTGATGGCCGCGCTCGGGCGCGTCCTTGCGGAGCCTGTCGTGTCACGCCGCGTGATCCCGCCGTGGCCCAACTCGTCGATGGACGGCTACGCCCTCCGCGCCGCCGACGCGCCGGCCCCCGGCGCGGCCTTCCGCGTCGTCGCCCGGATCGCCGCCGGCGCGGTGCCGTCGCGCCGGATCGGGCCCGGCGAGGCCGCGCGCATCTTCACGGGCGCGCCGATGCCGCCCGGCGCGGACAGCGTGATCCCCCAGGAAGACGTCAAGGCCGACGGAGACCGCCTGGTGATCGCCCGGCCCGTGAAGCCCGGCGACTTCGTGCGGCCGGCCGGCGAGGACGTGAGGACCGGCGATCGCGTGCTCGAGCCGGGCCGCGTCGTCGGCCCGCCCGAGATCGGCATGCTGGCCACGCTCGGCTACCCGTGGGTCCAGGTCTTCCGGCGGCCGCGCGTGGCGATCCTCTCGACCGGCGACGAGCTGGCGGAGCTCGGGAGCGAGCCCGGTGGCGGGCAGATCCCCAACACGAACTCCTACACGCTGGTGGCGCAGGTGATCGAGACCGGGTGCGAGCCGCTCAACCTGGGCGTGGCGCGCGACCGCCGCGAGGACATCGAGACGCGCCTCGGGTGGGGCCGGTCCGCCGACGTGCTGCTCTCGTCGGCGGGCGTCTCGGTCGGCCAGTACGACTTCGTCAAGGAAGCCTTCGAGGCCCTCGGGGCGACCTGCACCTCTGGAAGGTCTCGATGCGCCCGGGCAAGCCCATCACCTTCGGCTCCCTGAACGGCCGGCCCGTGTTCGGCCTGCCCGGCAACCCGGTCTCGGCGATGGTGACCTACGAGCTGTTCGTGCGCCCGGCCCTCCGGAAGATGGCGGGGCACGCGCGGCTGACGCGCCCGAGCGTCCAGGCCGAGGCGCTGGCGCCGATCCCCAACCCCGGCGCGCGCCGCGGCTACCTCCGGGTGACGCTCACGCCACACAACGGCGGGTACGGCGCGCGGCTCACGGGCGAGCAGGGCTCGAGCATCCTGAAGTCGATGGTCCTGGCCGACGGCCTGGCCGTCGTGCCCCCCGACACGACGATCGAGACGGGCGCGCCCGTCGAGGTGATCCTGCTCCGATAGCCCCGATTCCTTGATTTTTCTCGCGATCGCGTGCTAGGGTCTCCGTCAGTGAAAGGCGCCTCTGCCGCGGTCCTTCTCCTGCCGCTCGTCTTTACTGCCTGTGCCACTCGCGGAAGCGTCACCCTGGCCCGCGCGGAGATCGCCGCGCTCGGCGAGGAGATCGAAGCGGTCCGGCGCGCCCAGGACAAGATCGCGCGCGAGCTGTCCGCCGTGGTCGCGCAGCTCCGCGAAGCCGAGGAGCGGGCGGCCGCCATCGGGCCCAGAGTGGACGAGCAGGTCGAAGCGATGCGGAAGCTCGCCGAGCGCGTCGACGGGGTGGAGGCGAGCCTCGCCCGCGCGCGCACGGTCGGCGAGAGCGCCGCGCGCGAGGCGCCGCGCGCCATGATGCCCGCGATGGCGGCCGTTCCCGAGCGCGTTCGCCCACCCGAGCCCGGGGCGCGACCGGACGCGCCCGAGCAGAAGTACGCGGCCGCGCTCGAGGTGTTCCAGGCGCGGGAGTACGGGCAGGCCGTCCTCGACTTCCTGGACTTCATCGCCAGGTATCCCAAGCACCAGCTCGCCAGCAACGCCCAGTACTGGATCGGCGAGGCCTACTACGTCCAGCGCGACTACCGGCAGGCGACGCTCGAGTTCCAGAAGGTGCTCGACGCCGACACCCGCGGCGTCAAGGCGCCGGACGCGCTGCTGAAGATCGGCCTCTGCTACGTGAGCCTCCACCAGCCAACCCGCGCCCAGGAGCTCTGGCAGCAGGTCGTGCGCGACTACCCCGACTCCGAGGCTGCCCGCAAGGCCCGCACGCTCATCCACGCGCGCGGCGTGTCGTCCCGGCGCTCCCGCTGACCGCGGGAGTGTATCTTTCCGAATTCTTGACACGGACGCCGCGAATAGACGAGCTTGGATGAATGGGCGTGTCCGACCTGACGGTGGCCCCGGGCGACCTGGGCTACCCGCTCCACCTGCGCGCGCTGCCCACGCCGCCCGTGCTCCACGTGCGGGGCGCGCTCGCGCGCGAGGACGCGCTGGCCGTAGCCATCGTCGGCGCGCGGCGCGCCAGCGCGTACGGCCTGGAGGTCGCCGAGACGCTCGCGCGCGCCCTCGCCGCGCGCGGCGTGACGATCGTGAGCGGCCTCGCCCGCGGCATCGACACCGCGGCCCATCGCGGCGCCCTCGCCGCCCGCGGGCGCACGCTCGCGGTGCTGGGCTCGGGCCTCGACCGCGTCTACCCGCCGGAGAACCGCGCGCTGGCCGCGGAGATCGCCCGCCGCGGCGCCCTGCTCTCGCCGTTTCCCCCCGGCACGCCGCCGCTCCCGCACCATTTTCCCCGTCGCAACGCGCTGATCGCGGGGCTCGCGCTCGGCACCGTCGTGGCCGAGGCCGCCGAGCGGAGCGGCGCGCTCATCACCGCGAACCTGGCCGGCGAATTCGGCCGCCTGGTGTTCGCGGTGCCGGGGCGGACGACGTCCGCGCTGAGCCGGGGCACGAATGGGCTCATTCGCGATGGTGCTACACTGGTCATGGACTGGACTGACGTCGTCGACGAGCTGCCGGCGCAGTGGCGCGAATGCGTTCGCGTCGTCGACGACGCGCCGGAGGAGCCGGGCGCGACGCCGTCCGGCGACGAAGGCCTCGTGCTGACGCTGCTCGGCGAGGACCCGCTGCCGATCGACCGGCTGATCGCCGGCGGCGGGCTCGGACCCGGACGCACCTCGGCGGCGCTGGTGAACCTGGAAGTGCAGGGCCGGGCACGACGAGTGCCGGGCCAGCGCTACGTCCGGTCGAGTTAACTCAAGGAGACGGGAGTGGGGAAGTCCCTGGTCGTGGTGGAGTCGCCGACGAAGGTCAAGACGATCCAGAAGTATCTGGACTCGAAGTTCATCGTGAAGGCCTCGATGGGGCACGTCCGCGACCTGCCGAAGTCCAAGCTCGGCGTCAACGAGAAGACCTTCGCGCCCGAGTACGTGACCCTCAAGTCCAAGGAGAAGGCGATCGACGAGCTGCGGCGGGCCGCCGCCAAGGCCGACGAGCTCTACATCGCCACCGACCCCGACCGCGAGGGCGAGGCCATCGGCTGGCACCTCGCGCAGCTCCTCAAGGTCGGCAAGAAGCGGGTCCGCCGCATCATGTTCAACGAGATCACGGGGCGCGCGATCAAGGCCGCCTTCGAGCACCCGGGCAAGATCGACATGAAGAAGGTCGACGCCCAGCAGGCCCGGCGCGTGCTCGACCGCCTGGTGGGCTACAAGCTCTCGCCGCTCCTCTGGGAGAAGGTCAAGCGCGGCCTCTCGGCCGGGCGCGTCCAGTCGGTCGCGCTCCGCCTCGTCGTCGACCGCGAGCGCGAGATCCAGGCCTTCGTGCCCGTCGAGTACTGGTCGCTGCACGCGCGCCTCCGGGGGCCGCACCCGCCGGAGTTCGTCGCCACGCTGAAGGAAGTGCGCGGCGCGAAGGCGAGCCTGCCCGACGAGGCCGCCACCCGCGCCCTCATGGGCGAGCTCGAGAGCGCGCGCTTCGTCGTCCGCGCGGTCAACCGCGGCGAGCGGAAGCGGAACCCCGCCGCGCCCTTCATCACCTCCACTCTCCAGCAGGAGGCGGCGCGCAAGCTCCACTTCACCGCCAAGAAGACGATGATGATCGCCCAGCAGCTCTACGAGGGCGTGGAGATCGGCGAGGAGGGCGCGGTCGGCCTCATCACCTACATGCGCACGGACTCCACGCGCGTGGCCGCCGAGGCCCAGGCCGAGGCGCGGGAGTGGGTGACGCAGCGCCTGGGGGGCGAGTACCTGCCGGAGGCGCCGCCCACGTACCGCGCGAGGAAGGGCGCGCAGGAGGCCCACGAGGCGGTCCGGCCCACCGAGATCGCGCGGGAACCGAAGCCGCTCGCGCGCTTCCTCACGAAGGACCAGCTGGCCCTCTACCGGCTCGTCTGGGAGCGATTCCTCGCAAGCCAGATGCTCCCCGCGGTCTACGACACCGTGTCCGCGGACATCGAGGCCGGCCCCGCGCTGTTCCGCGCCCAGGGCTCCACGCTGCGCTTCCAGGGCTTCATGGCGATCTACGTGGAGAGCCGCGACGAGAGCGCGGCGCCGGCCGAGGAGGACGCCGACGTCGTGGTGCCGCCGCTCGAGGTGGGCGACGCGCTGGCCCTGCTCGGCCTCGACCCGAAGCAGCACTTCACCCAGCCGCCGCCGCGGTACACGGAGGCCTCGCTGGTGAAGACCCTCGAGGAGCGCGGGATCGGGCGGCCCTCGACGTACGCCACCATCCTGAGCACGATCCAGCAGCGCGAGTACGTCCACCGGGAGAAGGGGACGCTCTTCCCGACCGAGCTCGGGATCCAGGTCACGGACCTCCTGCTGCCGTTCTTCCCCGAGATCATGGACGTGGAGTTCACGGCCCAGCTGGAGGAGGAGCTGGACCGGATCGAGGACGGCGACGCGCCCTGGGTCGAGACGGTGCGCGACTTCTACAAGCGCTTCGCCCAGGACCTCAAGCGGGCCGGCGGCAAGATGGAGAACCTCAAGAAGGGCACGGAGACGGGGCAGGCCTGCCCGAACTGCGGCCAGCCGCTGCTCGAGCGCTGGGGCCGCTTCGGGAAGTTCCTCGCGTGCTCGGGGTACCCCGAGTGCCGCTTCACCCAGAACCTCGGCGGCGAGGGGCGGGGGAAGCCCGAGGACCAGCCGACCGACGAGACCTGCTCCCAGTGCGCCCGGCCGATGGTGATCAAGCACGGGCGCTACGGCCAGTTCGTCGCCTGCTCGGGCTATCCCGAGTGCAAGAACACCAAGCCGGTCTCGCTCGGCATCACGTGCCCGGAGCCGGGCTGCGGCGGCCAGATCGTGCAGCGGCGATCGAAGCGCGGCCGGGCGTTCTACTCGTGCTCCAACTACCCGAATTGCAAGTTCGTGGTCTGGCAGCGGCCCCTCGCCGAGCCCTGCCCGAAGTGCGGCGCCCCGTTCCTGACCGAGCGCATGGCGAAGGGCCGAAAGCTGATCCGCGAGTGCGTCCGCGACCAGTGCGACTACAAGCTGGAGGCCGAGAGCACGGTGGCATGAAGGATCCGGTGGGATCCTTCCTCCACTACCTGTCCGTCGAGAAGGACGCCTCGCCGCACACGATCCGCAGCTACCGCACGGACCTCGAGCAGTTCCGCCGCTTC
>JACQCN010000059.1 GCA_016201575.1 Candidatus Rokuibacteriota bacterium
CGCCAAACCCCACGTCCCGGTGGCGCAAGGCGGGCTGCCACGTCAGCCTGCGGCGGTACGACGGGCAGGGAGGGCGGGCGACCCTGTACGTGAGCGGGATGGAGCACTCCGCGACGCGACCCGCGGGAAACGCAGGGGCCAACATTGTTTCGACCGGCCCCGCCGATCAAACGTCGGGTTCGGTGACGTCGAGCGCGGCCACAGATGCAGCCTGCCGTGCCGCGTCGAGTACGCCCTGAACCCGCAAGAACCAATCGATCGTCAGCTCGTCCATGCGGGCGGCGATGCGAGCGAGACGCTCGATCCGACTCAAGCAGTCGTCCAACGCTCCCCATTCCCCGACGGCGCTCAAGACGAGGGCGTCCATGACGAGGGATTCCAGGGCTTCGCCGATAGAACCACGGCCGAGCGCAGACATCAGAGTTTCCGAGGAGTGGAGGAGCGCCAGGAGTTGCTGGAGCAGCAGGGCGATCTGGCGGGCCTCCTTTGCCGCCCTCGCACCGATGATCCGTGAAAGGGAAGCGGACGATGCGGAGGCGCTGCTTACCATCCCGCGCTGTAGCGGGGCCGGCAGGGGCTTAGAAAGCTCGAAGCCAACGCCGCTCATCCCGACATTGCGGACCTCGGCAACAAGTTCAATTGGACTGCCCACCCGCTCTTCGATCTCCAGCCGGTACGACGTTCCCGCCGGTAACAGGTTGGCAGGGACCCAGGTGAGGAGTTCAACCCGGATGCCTCGGGCGCCGGCTTCGACCACCCGGCCGAGCAGTCTGCAGCCTTGATCCAGCCGGATGCGCACCGGCCACGAGACGCGATAGCGCGGTTCTTTTCGATCGTCGTTCACGGACCCTACCCGGTCAGCAAGAGGTACACCAAACACACAACGATGACCCCGCGCTCACTTAGCCGGGACTCTCGCGTCCTGCAGTGACAAGGTGTGCCACGAGTGACAAGGTGCCCACGAATGAAGGGCGGTCCGAGCGTCGGCTGAAGTGGCTCCGCCGCCACTGAAAGGTCGGGCTTCAGAGAGCCGCGAAGGTCGTCGACCTCGACGCCGAGCGGATCAAGCGCGACCTGCGAGGCCGCGTCACGGACCTGACCGAGCTTCTCGGTCGGCACACGCCTCAGGCCGGCCAGGTGCTCAGGAAGCTCCTGGCCGGGAAGATTCGGATGGAACCCATCAAGAAGGACGGCCAGAAAGGCTACTGGTTCTCAGGACGGCTGAATATCGGGCGACTACAGCAGGGCGAGGTGCTTCAGGCGGTGCAGGCAGCGAACAGTCTTACGGTGGTGGCCCCAACGGGATTCGAACCCGTGTTTAAGGGGTGTCGGCCGGCGCTGCTCGGTTCCCGAGGGAATGAGCGATACCGAGGCTCCGTCTTGACCAGGGCTACGGGCGGGCGCTGTAGATCACGTTCTGGGGCCGCGGGGCGTCGATCACCTCGACCCCGGGGAAGCCCGCCTCCGCGAGCATCCGCCGCGCGACCTTCTCGCCCCACATCGTCCCGAGGCCGGCGCCGCCCTCGGCCAGCGACACCGTCATGCAGTGCATGAGGCTCACGCCGTAGTAGAACGGCGCGAACGGGTTCTTGACGTCCTCCCGGACGTCGCTGGTGCCCTTGACGTCCACCATCACGAACAGCCCGTCGGGAGCGAGCGCGTCGTGGGCGCGCTTCAGCACCGCGGCCGGGTGGGCCTGGTCGTGGATCGTGTCGAAGGCGAAGATCACGTCGAGCTTCGGCTCCGCCGGGAGCCGCGTCACGTCGAGCACCTCGAACCGCGCGTTGGCCAGCCCCATCGCGTCGGCCTCGGCCCGCGCGCGGGCGATGGCGTCCTCGGCGATCTCGTAGCCGACGAAGGTGGAGCGGGGATAGGCGCGGGCCATCAGATTGACCGCGTGCCCGGTCCCGCACCCGATGTCGGCCACCCGCGCGCCCGCCTCGAGCCGCGCCGTCAACCCTGCCACGCGCGGCAGGAAGCCGCCGAGCAGCGCGTCGTCGTAGATCCGGCGCCAGGCGTCGTCCATCAGCTCCGTGAACTCGGGCCGGAACTCGGAGTAGGGGACGCCGCCGCCGTCGCGCATCGCCTCCATGACCTGCGGCACGACCTTGCCGAGGTGGGGGATGAAGCCGCTCACGGGCGCGACGTTGAGGCGGTTGTCACCCGTGAGGCAGATCGCGTGCTCCGGGGGGAGCGCGAAGGCGCCGGTCGCGGCGTCGTGGGTGAAGATCCCCGCGGTCGTCAGGCTGCCGAGCCACTCCCGCACGTAGCGCTCGTTCAGGCCGGCCCGGGCCGCTAGCTCCGCGCTCGTCGCCGGCCCCTTGGCGGCCGCGTCGAAGAGGCCGTGCTTGTAGCCGATGTGGATCAGCAGGCTCACGATGCCGCCCGTGTAGAAGCCGAAGACCTGCCGGGCGAAGGCCTGCGCGCGCTTGATGTCGATCTCGTGCGGCATGTCGGGCTCTCTCCTGGCTCGGTCCCCCCTCGCACTCTCCCGCGTCGGGGGACTCTGTCGTGTGATCAGGCCAGCGCCGGCCGGACGTGCGCCCACGGCTGGATCGCCTCGAAGCACGCCGCGGCCCGGAGCACTGTCGCGTCGGCGTGCCAGCGGCCCACGATCTGGAGCCCCACGGGCAGGCCCTCCGAGGTGAAGCCGCACGGAACGGTGGCGGCGGGCTGGCCCGTGAGGTTGAAGGGGAAGGTGAACTGCAGCCGGTGATGCATCGTCGGGGTCGGGCGCCCGCCGATCTCCGTCGGGCCCTGCAGCGGGCCGGGCTCGGCCGACCAGGCGCCCACGGGCATCTGGGGCGTGAGGAGCAGGTCGCAGGTCTGGAAGAAGCGGTGGACCTGGTCGTAGAAGGCGCTCCGCGCGAGCAACGCCCGGGTGTGGTCGATGGCCGAGACGCCGCGCGCGAAGTCGATCATCTGCATGAGGCTCGGCTCGATCCACTCGGGGCGCTCGCTGGCCCGGTCGATCTGGCGGGCGCCG